>JBCBZW010000087.1 GCA_039815145.1 Pseudomonadota bacterium | reverse complement strand
TGCCATGTCCATGCCCTACGCCAAAGGCTTTGGCTGGGCCGCCGAGCTCAACCTCGAGGATTGCTACCGAAAGCTGCTCGAGCACGAACGCGGCGTGGGCTATCCCAAGGAGCGTGCGGCCATCATGGCGAAGAACCGCGGAATTCTCGCTGAGGTGAAGGCCGCTTCGACGCACGACATGCTGACGGTCCTGAAGAACGTGGATCAGGGACTGCTAAAGGAGACAATCGCCGGCGAGAAGTTCTCCGAGCTGTTCTTTGCGAACGCCCAGGATGCCCAGATCGTCGACTACTTGAAGTCCGTCCTGCGGTAATCATTTGGGGCTCTGAACGACCTCACGAATGCCGTGGGATGTGGGTGGCGGTGGTCGGATGAACCTCAAGTGTTGTTGGAGGTTCCGATCCCGCCAACAGCGCCGCCTCCTAAGCTAATGCCACCGCCAGCTGTGACCGGCAAACGCTACCGGAGTGCTCGGTTTCCCATCGGAATCACGCAGCCGTCAGTGATGGGATACCGGTCCAACTCGCAGCGCAGCATTGGAGTGGCGATCCCGGTTGTGTGGTCGATGCTCGACGCCCGCAGGCTGGGTTGCCAGAATACGTAGCCGAAATAACAACAGGTCGGGCGTGCTGCGGCAGGACCACGGATTCAAGCAACAGCTCCCTTGGCGCGGGTCTTGGCGGCCGCGCATTCGAGCTACGTCTGATACGGCCCTCCCGGCAAGTTCGCTACGAGCACCGCGAAGGGATCCCGCATGAAAATCCTCCTGATGATGATGCTCACGTCGCTGGGGGCCGTCGCACTGGCGGCGCCCGCTGCGCTTACCACCGAAGACCTGCGAGGTCCCGACGCTGAGGCCACGTTTGCCAAGGTCGCGGATAGTCTGGTCTTCGCGCCCTACGCGGGAATACTGCGTGGCGGGGACGGGGCGGTCGCCAGTGGCAGGGGCAACAGTCTGGATCAGTCAGTCACCCTGGCCATGTCTATCGCGCCCCAAGTGGCCGCCTACCGCTTTGCCCGTGGTCGCCTCGACGACGCACAGGCCCGGACGCTGCTGAGCACGACGCTGCGCGGTGCTGTTCCCCCAGACGTCTTTCCGGCGGACGCCTTCGACCTCTACGAACCTTCGGCGGATGCCACCCGCCTCGCCCTTGCCCGCGACCACTACTGGCTGGAGGTGAAGCTCGTCGATGACGGAGACTGGCTCGCCTTGGATCCCACCTTTCCGGGCGCGCAGTTTGGTCGGGCGGTTACGGCAGCGACCTCACACCTCTCAGCTCCACCACGCCAGCTGATGCACCAGCTCTCCGTCACGCTCATGCAGGAAACCGGCGCGGGGGTGCGCAAGCTCGGTGGCGTCGGCGGTGCGGTGGCGCAACTCGCCCTGTCGCCGATCAGCGTGGAGATGATGGCAGCGCCCGCCACCAGGCAGATCGCGAGCGAGTCGAGCGATGGCGGCGCCACGCTGTCTGGTTTGGGGGGAGGTTTTGCAGGGGCGCTGGGCGGACAGCCGAAACCGAAGCAGGAACCCTCAGCGGATACCGACGCCGACGACAATGTGGCCCCCATCACCGGCCTGCAGGTGGACTACCGCTTCCACTTCGCGGGCAAGGACGTGGCGGTGCCGACGCATCAGGTCGACAACGACGATCCCGCCACGCACGTCAAGCGTGTATGGATCGCCTTCGACATCACCAGGCCAGACCAGACGGATCGTCGCTACGAGCGAGTGGTGTACGAAGCTGTCGAAGATGCTGAGCCGATGGACGCTGCTGGTCATCGCCGATACAGCGCCCTGGTGACCTCCGGTGCCGTCAGTGACGCGCGCTTCGCGAAGGCGTGGGAGGACGCCGAAGGTCGTCTGACGCCAGAGGAGTGGGCGGCCGCGACGCAGTCGCTGACGACCGGTGAGGTAGATGACGAGCGTGTCGATGAGGCGCGCGCTCTGGAGGCGCAGATCAGCGTGGCGACGGGGCATCTGGCGGCGCTCAGCTTCGCCCACCAATCCGACCGCTTCAGCACGGCGCTCGCGCGCCGTGCCGGCGTTCAGATCGTTCACCGCCAGCCGCGCCTGCTGCTGGTCTCCGTGGAATCCACCCAACCCGATGCCACCCGCATCCGCAGCGAGGTCAACATCGATCTTCGCTTGGACGAGGTCGATGCCATTCCGCTAGAGGGTGCTCCGACGGGCGCTGCCCGCCTCTTTCAGCGCGCCCGAGGGTTGCAGGAGTCTACCCTGGAGGGCGCGATGCTGACCCAGCTCACGGGCAGCGAAGAACCGGTGGTCACGACCGTGGCCCTGATGGAAGCCGCCCGCGCGCAGGGCATCGAGGTGCTCTTGGCCACGCCGGCAGTACGCAGCGCCGTCGATGAGGCCCCATCGCTCGCTGCAGCGGATCGTCGGCGTATGCACGCTGCCCTGGACGCGGGCTATCACCTTGCCCTCCCTGCGCGTGGCGTTGCCATCGCAGGGGGCAGCCGCTACGGCTGGTGGCAGACCGATCCGGTCACCGGCTCCATGATCGGCGTGATGCAAGGCGGCGAGCATCAGGCCATGGTGGAGAAGACGACGCTGGAAACCAGCGATATCGTCTCGCCTCAGCAAGCGTACCTACTCGGTATGTTCACTGCGTCCATCGGCAGTCAGACGTTGATCGCCGCGGAACTGCTGAAGTCTCGCGGGTATACGCAAGCATTGCGCGAGCGCGTGAAAGCCAAACTCGAGTACTTCGCGTGCGCCATGTGTCCGGAGGTCGGCGCGGAGATCTCCATCTCTGCGTCCATCGGCGGAGGCGGTCACCCGTGCTACCAGTTCGAGGAGATCAAGGTGGAGGTGTCGCGCGGTAAGAAGGCATCGCCGCCGTGGTGCCCCTATTACAAGAAGGGCTTTGCCTGCGCGGCGAGTTTGCTCCTGGGCAACCTGCAGGAGGACTTCGAGTCGCCGGGCGCCGACATCGATGGTGGCATCGATGTGCCCAACCCGCTCACCCAGTGCGAGGAAGGGGGTGGTGGCGGCAACAGCGGCGGCGGAAGCGGGGGAGCGGGTCACTGATGGGGCGGCGCGCGACTTGCGGACACGTCGCCACGTGCCTGGGTGGTGGACGGCGGTGCTTTCTCGCCGTTTTGCTGGCTACCTTCAGCATCTCCGCCGGTGCCCAGAAGGCCGATATCTTCGGCGACGACGCCGTCTTCGTTATCGAAGCCACCTCCATTGAGGCGGTGGATACGCAGTCCCTCCCGGTGGAGGCGCGCAAGCAGGTGGAGCGCCTGCGGGCTCCCCCCGTGGTGCCGCAGATGGCACCGCTGGTGCTGCCGGCGGCTGACTACAGCGCCGCGGGGCAGGAGGCTGAGCCCAACGAGAAGGCGGAGCAGGGCACCCCCATGCCGAGCTCCCTCGCCGTCACCGGCGAGATCGCCCGCGGCGACACGGACTTCTACACCTTCACCATCGAGGGCGACGAGGGCGCAGCCGATGCTGCGCAGCTGTGGGCCATCGAAGCGCAGGGCGAGAGCATCAAGCAGATCGGCTACCTGAGCGGCGGGCGCAGCAAGTTCATTCAAAGTCGCGTGCAGGGCTCGGCACCCGAGGATGCGAATCGCTTCGTGCTCTCCAACCTACTGCTGTATCCCGGCCAACACCACATCTGGGTAAATGGCAAGGGGGAGTCGCCAGCGAGCTACCGCCTGCGTGCCGTAGCCCTGGGGCCCCCGGACCCTGCGATGGAGATCGAACCGAACGACGATGATAGTCGGGCACAGGCGCTGGAGTTCGGCTCGGTGCGCGGCGGCTATCTGTTCACGCCCCTCGAGCAAGACCTCTACTACTTCACCTTGCTGCGCGAGGCCATCGTCGATCTGCGCTTCGAACCGCCCCCGGACGTTGACGCCAGCCTCACGGTGAGCCTGGGCGGTGGCCAGCAAGCGGTAAAGACGACCATCAAGGCAGGGCAGGCACCCTTCCAACAGCTGCGTCGGCTCTCCCCAGGGACCTATACGGTGCGCTTGAAAGCGGGCAACGTCGGCAGCGCTGAGCCTTACCGCTTGCTGTTGAGCCATCCGGATCTCAACGCCCTGCCGGTGGACCTCGAACCGAACGACACCCCCGATCAAGCGGTGCCCCTGGCGCCCGATCACCGCATCGTCGGAACACCCACCGCCCGCGGTGAGCAGGACTACTACCTGCTACCTCAGCTTGCGCCCGGCACCCAGATCACCGTGCAGGCGCCAGGCGAGGTCGACTACGGCGAGCGTCGCCGTCTCGTCGTCATCGCCGCCGATGGCCCGAGCAACGCACCGAGCCTGCTCACCTTCGACGAGGGCGCGGGTGCCTGGACCGGTGCAGTCCCTGTCGATGCCGACGCCGACGCCGCTACGCGCTACGTGCTGCGCGTTCAGGCCTGGGAGACGCCCTACGACTACCAAGCGTCCTTCTCGCCAGGCCCTGCGCCGGAGACGAGTGGCCGTCCGTCGATCGAGATCGATGCACCCACCGCACCGCTGGCCGTGGCCGCCTACCTCGACGAGGTGCAGCGATTGAGGGTGCCGATCACCGTCATCAGCACGGGTAGCGATTCGCAGACCCTCTCAGTGCTGGCGCAGGCGAGCGATCCGCGCTGGCGTGTGCAACAGTCGCAGGCGTCGTTGACCCTCGCGCCGGGCGAGCGTCAGACCCTTGTGCTGGGTATCACTGTGCCTGCAGATGCTGGTGACCTGCGTCCGGTTCGCCTCGATGCTGTGTTTCGCGGCTCCGGCGGTTCTGCGGCGGTTTCCTTCGATGTCGCAGCGATCTGCGGCGTAGCCCCGGTCGACGCGTCGCCCGCATGGCCGATTCCAGACGAGCTGCTCGGCGGCATCAACGTGGCCGCAAGCCAGTTCGGTGGGGTGCCCGTCGACGGCACTCGTAGCGTCGCGTCGCTGTTCGATCTGCGAACGCCGTACGTCAAGACCTGGAGCCCTCGCCTCGGCGACGCGCAGGTTACCGTGGACCTGGCCGGTGATGCGCCGGTGCAGGTGCGCGGGATCGCGCTCAATCCACGCACAAGCATCGGTGCCAATGCGCGCCCGCGCCGCTTCCGCGTCGCCACATCCACTGACGGCATCACCTTCGAATCACGTTTGGTGGCGGAACTGCACGCCGTCGGTGAGGAGCAGGCCTTCGCCTTCGACGCACCGGTGGCGGCGACCCACGTGCGCCTCACCATCGAGGATACGCAGCAGGGCGAGGCGCGTAGCACGGCCCTGGGTGAGTTCAAGGTCATCGCCGAGCCGGCGACGCGCCCTCTTGGCGACGGGGCCGTCTTCAACCTCGCCGATCCGGACTTGGGCGGGGTGGTCGTCTGGAGTGATCCGGTGGCCGGACGGCGGCCGAACACGATGCTGAGCGAGGGCAAGCCGGACACGAGTCGGCGCAAGCTGGACGTGACGCGACCGAATCGCTGGGTGGTCGGCTTCCATCACGGCCGCGCCGCACAGATTACTCACCTCGAATGGGTGCAACCGCCCGAGCAGGCCAACACTCGCCGCATGAGCGAAGTGCGGGTGGCCGTGGCGGATCACCCCGTCGGTCCCTGGACGCCGCTCGGTGCCTGGACCCTGGACACGACCGCGGAGGCTACCTCGCGTCTCGAACTCCCAGAGCCCACCTGGGCGCGCTTCGTACAGTTCACGCACACCGAGGCTCAGGATGCGCGGGAGTGGTGGCGCGACGCCGAGACCCTGCGCATCTTCGAGCGGCCCGCGGGCGATGGCTACCGCAGCATCCTGGGCGAATGGGGGCACTATGCGACCCCGGCCATCCAGGAATACCATGCGCCGGCACCGGTAGCGCCTGAGACGGCCTCCACGACTCCCGTCGCCGGCAACGGCAGCGCCGAGACCGCACGAGAGCTGGTCCTGGGAGAGGTGGTCACTGGCATCGTGCGGGTCGCGCAGGAGGAGGACTGGTACACGCTGCGCATCCCACCACAGGACAATCGCCTAACGTTGGATTTGAGCAGCTTAGACGCGTTGCGGGTGCGTCCAACTCTCCTCGACCAGAGCGGCGCAGCAGTTCCGCTGGAGCGAAAACGTGATCGGACGGGGCGGCCGTTGTTCGAAGCGCAGGTCACCCCAGGGGCCCAGTATCGCCTCCATCTGGTGGAACCACCGCGCTCCGTCGTGTTCGTTTGGGATAACAGCGCTAGCGTGGCGCCGTACATCCCGCAGATCTATCGTGCCCTGGCCCGCTTCTCCGAAGGCCTCACGCCTGGTCGCGAGGAGGGCAACCTGCTCGCCTTGGGGGCTGGGGCTCCGCTGCTCACCGACTGGGCGAAGCACCCTTTCGAACTGCAGCAGTTCCTCACCAACTACGACCGCAACCACTCCTCCAGTGACTCAGAGGGGGGTATGACCAACGCTGCCAAGGCCCTTGCAGGGCGCGACGGCACGCGCGCGGTGGTGCACATCGCAGACGGCATCTCCAGCCGCGGCGCGCAACCGGCCGCCCTGTGGCGCGCCTTCGCCGACGCGCCGATACGGGTGTTCCCGCTGGAGTTGCAAGGTGGCGGCAGCAGGCCCTACCAGCAGGACGTGATGCAGAGCTGGGCCGCGGTGGATAACGGCTTCTACGACTACTTCGGCACCGCGGACGATCTGGAACGCGGCTTCGCCCGCGCGGCCTGCCTCATTCGACGACCCGCCGATTACCGTCTCGTCGCTGCCACCCGCCATGAGGCACCGCCGGAGCCGGGCTCCCTCGCGGTGCTGCTGGACGATGCGGTACCCCTGAACGCGGTCGAGATCATCCTCGACGCTTCGGGATCGATGTGGGCGCAGATCGACGGCAAGGCGCGCATCACCATCGCCCACGACGTCCTTGCCGAGTTGGTTGGCAACACGATTCCTCCAGGCACGCCGCTGGCGGTGCGTATCTTCGGCCATCGCGAGGCGCGTTCCTGCCGCACTGACCTGGAGGTGCCGCTCAAGCCGTTGGTGCCTGCCAGTGTGGTCGAGCGTATCCGAGCGGCGAAGCCTAAGGATCGGTCGAAGACGCCACTCGCCGCATCCCTCGATGCGGTGGCGAGCGACCTGGCGGGTGCGGACGGCGCCAAGGTGGTGGTGTTGCTCACGGACGGTAAGGAGACCTGTGACGGCGATCCCCCGGCCAGCATCGAGGCGTTGCAGGAGGCAGGGCTGGACGTGCGGGTGAACATCGTCGGGTTCGCTATCGATGACGCGGGGCTCGAGACCCAGTTCGAGCGCTGGGCCACGCTTGGCGGCGGCCGCTACTTCCACGCTGACAGCGAAGCGGATCTCACCGATGTCATGCAGCAGGCGCTGCGGCCGAAGTTTCAGGTGCTGGATGCATCCGCCGACGTCGTTGCGGAGGGCACAGCAGGAGGGGCAGGGGTGCCTCTGCCGGCCGGTACCTACAGCGTGCGATTGTTGACCTCGCCAGCGAGGCAAGTGGACGAGGTGGTCATTGCGCCCGGCCAGCGCCGGCAGTTGACGATTGAGTGAGGGTACGCGCCCGAAGCTAACGAACGATACCGATAGGAGCGCCGTCCTCGTCGAGGTGCACGCGAATGGATTGCGCGTCGCCGCCGGCGATGACGATCGTGCGCCCATCCACGTTCCACCATTCGGCCTCGCGCAGAAAGGCATCGAGACCGCTGGTAGGGGAGTTGTCGGGGGTCATTATCATCAGGCGCTTGCTCTCACGCAGGCAAAGCGCGAGGCCATGATCCGTGCCATTCACCTCATCGACGAGGGCCGCGAGGTCCGGCCGTGCGTCACCGTCGAGATCGGGCTCCAGCCAGGCCCGTTGTCGATAGCCCTCGCGAGGCATTCGACCTGAGAGCAGCCAGTCTCGACTCAGGCCACACTCCTCGAAGGCCAGCACCACCCAGCTCGGAAAGTTGACGAGATCATCTTGCGGGTGTGGGTAGTGAGAGGTGTCGGGTTCGCGCGGGCCCAGGTTCCAGTGAACGCAGCCGCGGAACTCGAGGGCGTCTCGTCGATGCGGCGCTTCGTCCGCGAAGCGACTGTCCTCGATGATCAGCCAGCCCCTCCCCTGTAGTCCTGGTGTAGGTTCCACCGTGGCAACGTTGGAAGACTCGCCCTGCGGTGCCTGCGGTACTTGCAGCTCCGGGTTCAAGGCCGGGTCCATCACGTCAGGCCCGAAGGCGAAGGCACGGCTCGGGGCACTCTCACCGCGCCTCGGCGCAATGCCGCTGGCGACGGGGCGCGTGGGTATCTTCCGGTCGTCGGGTCCAAGCATCTGTACCTGCCAGCCAGATGCGTCGGGAACTAACGAGAAGCTCAGGTCATCGGTAACTGTTTGTAGGAACGTCTCTGACCCGGACACGTGGCCATTGAGAGGCGCGGCGTCGTTGAGCCAGTCTCCCTGGCAGGGCGGGTCCGCGAGGGCATCTGACTCGGCGAGGGCGAGCGATGCGGCGCAGATCAGCGCCTTAAGGTTCGACATAGCGGTACAGCTGATGAGCTCCCAGAGCGCCATCGTGCCAATAGACCGCGATGGCCTCCTTCTCGATGCGCTCGAGGATCAGCAGATCACCATCCGCCTCGGGTAGGTCGAAACCGACCAGGCTGCGCGGCAGATCGTCGCTCGACTGGATCCAGTGCCAGGCCTCTACCTGATTCGTGTAGCCGGGGTGCAGATCGCCCGGTGTCGACTCCGTGCCGATGAGGTGGAGCCAAGTGCCGGCGCGACAAAGCGCGATTGCGCGTTGACCCGTCGCCTTCTCGCGAACCTGCGCAGCTTCGTCGATGCTGCCATCGCCGTCGAAATCACCGCCAAGGGTACGCGGAGCGTAGGCAGCGTCGAGCTCGTAGCGGCTCAGGTCGAGTCCACACGCACCGAAGGTCTCCAGATCCACCGGCGTGTAGGCGAGGCTCTCTCGATCGCGGATCTGTTCCACTTCTTCAGGGGGGCGCGGCCAGCGCAGGCAGGCTTCGAACTGCACGTAGTTCATGACCGCTCGCTCGCCGGGCACGGGGTTGCGCAGACCGTAGTCCGTGATCTTCAGCAGGCCGAGGCCATCGTTGGGGCCGAGTTCGAGCGATCCACCGGAGGGTTTGAGGCCGGCCGTCCCGGCGAGCCCCGGTGAGATGACGAAGGCACGCGTTTCCTGAGGTGCGTTGACAGAGCCTTCGTTCGGGCCCGTGTTGTCTGCGTTTCGAAAATGCCAGCCGAACAAATCCCGCGGGTTCGGAGTACCGCGTAAGGGAGGTGTCAGCTGTGTGAGATCTACGGCACCTCCAGGCACGCCATCATAGAGGCGTACCTGCCAGCCCTCCTCGGCGCGCTCCAAGGCGAACACCCAGCCGTTGTCCAGCGATTGATAGAAGCTGTTCTCTCCGCTGACGACTGGGCGCAAGTTGTTGGCGCCGGGCTGCGTGATCTCGACGGCGTAGCGCTCGGCGGTGGGGACGCACTCCTGTGCTCGTGTGATGGCACATGCGGTGAGGATGACGATGGCAAAGAGGTAACGTGCGATTCGCCGAGCGACGTTCATGTGGATCCGTTCCTCGTGAGGGCGACGTGCATTGTGGCAGGCCTCCTGCGAGAGGCACACCTACTGGAGGCACCGACCGCCTCGGCGCAGGGCTTGCTTGGCGGCCTCGAGCGGCGCGGCAAGCGCTGGCGTCGCGGCGAGGCAGGCGGCGCTGATGCTCAGCTGTCCTGTCGTGTTGGGAGGACGGCCTTCCTGGATGCGGAAGCTCAGGGTTTGCAGGACCGGGCCCGGGTGGGCAGCGCAGGGCTGGGGTGTGCGTAGGAGTACACCCTCGACGCTGCGCAGCGATTCGAGCAAGCGAACGGCCTGCTCTCCGGCGAGTGTACGACGACAGGGAGGCGCGCCTGAGCGAGTCTGAACGGTCTCGCGACTGATCCAGTCGGCTGTGAACCGATCGAAGGGTTTGCCGTTCGACAGCGTCAGGTCAAGCTCGAAGACCGGCAGTCTTTCGTAGGCCTCGGCCAGCGCTTCGGAGGACTTACTGGCGCTGTCCATGATCGATAGGGCCAGCGCCACGGCGATGACGGCACCGCCGAGGCCGGCCAGTACGCTAGCCGGTACGAGGGCGCGCCACGGCATTAGGACGGTGAGCACCACGCCTATCGCGAGGCCGCCGAGGGCAGCGAGAAACCCGTAGCCGACGACGATACCGGGGCCAGCGAGGCCGCTACCCTCGGGGACGCAGCAGCGGCCGGCGATGAACATGCCCGCAAGACCTGCGAGCAACGCTAGCCCTAGCGCCAGCACGGCGCCAAGGGCGATACGTTGCACCGCTGGCCGGGTGGGGGGCTGAACATCAGTCACGGCGACCCGCTTCCAACGCTACTGGTTGCGCGCGTTGCTGATCTCGCGCACCGGGAACTCGTTCAGAAACGGCGGCAAGCCTGCCGTGGCGGCCTCGCGCGTTTTCATCTCACGGCTCGAGACTTTCAGCATCGAACCGTCGGCCAGGAAGATCGTCACGGCGCCGCGTTCGTCCATCATGGCGTCGAGGCCGTCGACCCGCATTGCGCCGCCGCTCGCGGCCATGCCCATGCGGGCGAGCCCGGCCATGCCGCCGAGGCCACCGCTTCCGGCGCTGCCGATCAGCTCGACCCGGATGGTGCCGTCGCCACCCTTGTAGGTCGCCGTGGTGTTGGCGATGCCCATCGCCCGTTCCTGGCGGAAGTCAGTGCGGTCGTAGCTAGCAACCTTCTTCGGGAATAGCGCTTCGAGGGCGCCTTCTGCTTCCTGCTCCAAGGCCGTCACGCAAAGGCGAGCCTGTTCCAAGGCCTTGTTGATGTCGTTGGCACTCAGAGCGCCCTCGATCTCCTTGCAGCTGCCTTTTAGATCGGTACCAAACTCCACCTGCGCTGAGGCGAGCTGAGTGCTCAGCAACAGGCCAGCCGCGACGACGAGAGAAAACCGGTGAGTCATGCGTCCGCTTCCTTTGTTGTGTATTCGCCGACGGTAGTGACCAGCAGCCGACCGCCAGTGGAGCTGGATGGTATCGTCAACGCTTCTCTGAAGCGACAGTAGACTCGCGATTTTCATGCTGCCCCACAGCATGGTTGGAGCGTTGGTAGGCACAGCGTCACGGGCAATCGAGCGAGCTGAGTGTGAGCGCCGAGCGGGTCGGTTGCGGCCGAACGCTAGGCTTCCAGCGAGCGTCCTGCCGCTACGGTCGGCGTCAGCTCTCGCCGCACGCGCGGCATGATGCGCCGACTCACCGGTACCCGTTCACCACCGCGCATGTGCAACGCGCCCGTGCCGGACTTGTGCCGGGTCAGATCTCGTATGCAGCGCGTGTTGACGATGCTGGAGCGATGCACGCGCAAGAAGTGCTCTGGGAGCAACGCCTCGAGCGTCGTCAGGGACGAGGTGTACAGCAGCGTGCGTCCATCCGTGAGGTGCAGTCCCACGTAGTCGCCGGCGCTACAGCACCATTCGATCTCGTCCGCTTGCACGCGGTGCACCGTGCCCCCGTCCTTCACCTCGATGACCACCGGCGCGGCGGGTTGCAGTTGGTCGAGGGCGGCTTCCAGGCGTCGTCGAGCGGTTTCCGCCTGCTGGAAGCCGTATAGCGCGGCGTTGTGAGAGGCGGCCTGTTGGCAGAACAAGCACACCAGGACGAGCGCCAGCGTCAGGTAGTAGTACTGATCGAGGAAGTCGCCGGGGTCGAACAGGATCACGCTGACGAACGCCGTGAAGTTCAGGGTGTAGGCGAGGGCGCCCAGGCGGCTCGCGGTGGCGGCCGCAGCGCTCACCAGCATCGCCGCCAGGCTCGGAATCAGAATCCCCCAGCCGGCCTTGTTCTCGAACCCCGGGATGGCGAGTAAGCCCCCAAGCGCGAGCACCGTGGTGGTCGCCAGCCATCGCCTCGCGTGCGAATGCTCGAAGCGCTGGAGGGTGTGGAGGAGCAGCGCGACACCCACGCCGAAGGAGAAGCCGCTGACCAACAGCAGGCGTAGGTCGTGCAGTGGGTAGGGGTAGGCCCAGACCCCGCGGCTCACCTCCGCCAGCAGCTGCCCGCAGGCGAACACCGAAGCGACGCAGAGCGTGAGCGACAGGGTGCGGTTGATCGCGAAGCGTGCGCTCGCGCCGAAGTAGATGGCGCTCACCACGAACACCCCGAAGGTGAGCAGGGAAATCCAGTAGTCGCCTCCACCGTGGTAGGGGGGCGCCCGATAGTGTCCCAACCTCGCCACCAGCAGCGGCTGCTTGCTGGGCCACCAACCGTGGTGAAACGACGCACGGATCGCGACGGTATTGGCGTCGCTCAGCTTGAGGTGGTGCCACGGGACGAAGAAGGTGGCGTCCAGGGCGCCGGGCCGCTCGGTCGCGGCGTCGCCACCCGGTGTCCCGTTGCGTCCTACCGGGTGCCCGTTGACGAACACCTCGCTGGCCGCCTTGGCGTTCCAGAGAAACCCCACCGGTCGGTCCGAGGAGGTGTGTGGCGGCAGGGTGAACTCCCCGATCAGCCACACCAGGCGTCGGTGCAGCTGCAGTTGGTCCACGCGAGAGACGTCGCAGCCTTCGTACGGCGCGATCGGTGGTACGGCGTCTGCCATCTGGGCGGGACACACGACGACCTGGCGATCGGAGAACGCGAGGAACGCCGACGTTGGTGAGTGTTGCGGCCAGAAGGTCGCCACGAGCCCGGTGAGGACGATCAGCAGAATGAGCCAGCGCATGGGCTCAGCCTACTGCAGCATCGCCTCTGGCGTCCGCCGTTCGCCGGTCATCACGGCGCCGCTCGCGGATTCGCTCTGTCGCGGCGCGAGCGCTTCTGCACACTGCCCGGCACCGATCAACCATAGTGGCTAGCTCATATGACCCTACGACACGCCTGCATCTTGGCTCTGCTGTTCTTCTTGCCGGCTACCGGCGCCGCCGGCGCGACGACGCCTGACGAGTCGGTGGGCGACAACAGTGACGAGCGCATCGCGCAACGCCTGGAGCGGGCCATCGATCCGGTCGTAGCCGAGGTCATGGCGGAAGAACATCTGCCCGGCGCCGCGGTGGTGGTCGTGCGCGAGGGCCGCACCGAGGTGGCGCGCGGGTACGGGCTGGCCGATGTGGCAGAGCACACGGCGGTGGACCCTCACCGCACGCTCTTTCGCATCGGCTCGGTGTCCAAGGCGCTGACGGCCCTCGCGATCACGCGCCTGGCGGACCTCGGCAAGGTGAGCCTCGAGGGCAACGTGGCGGACTACTACGCGGGCTTCGAGGACGTGCCCAACACCAGCGGCTCACGCGCGCCGGTGAGGCTCTGGCATCTCCTCACCCACACCGGTGGGTTCGATCAGGTGGGGATCGCCCGCCATGTCTGGCAGCTCGACAGGCCCTTGGCCGAGCGCAAGGCGTTGCGACCAAGCCTCAGGGAGTTTCTGCAGCGCGGGAACCTGCGCCGCGTCTCCGCGCCCGGGGAGCACTTCCGCTACGACACCTACGGCATCACCTTGACCGGCGTGGTGATCGAGGACGTGACGGGCCAGCCGTACGCAGATGCGATGCAGTCCGTGCTCTTCGCGCCGGTGGGGATGACGCGCACGTTCGTCGAGGTGCCGCCCGAGTTCATGGCGGATCTGGCCACCGGGTATGGCTACGATGATGGGAAGTACACACCGGCCCCCTACGAGGTGTACGTGACGACGCCCGCATCCTCCATCGACTCGACCCCCGCCGACATGGGGCGTCTCCTGGAGGTACTCACAGGTGACGGCAGTGACGCTCTGAGCCGTCGCGCGGTGCTGGCGGTGTTGGCGCCCCAATACCGGCCACACCAAGGTTTTCCTGGTATCACCCACGGGCTGTTCGAGAATCTCACGGCTCACGACCGCCACCCCACTCGAAGCATCGGTCATGGCGGCTCGATGCTCGGGTACCACACGAGCTTGACGCTGATTCCATCGCTTCGCGCGGGGGTGTTCGTCGTCACCAACCGAGACCCGGAGGCGGGCGGCGGCCCGATCAGCATCCATGGGCGGGTGTTGGAGGCGGTCCTCGATGTGTTGCACGCGCCAGCATCGCTGCCCACCTGGGAAGTGCCGGGGCCTGGTGAGCAGGCGAACCTGGCGCCTTTCGCGGGTGGCTACGCGTACGGCGTCTTCTGCCATACGTGCACGGCACAAGAGTACGAGCGTGGTGGCTGGCGGCGAGGGCCGTTGCAGGAGGTGCGCGTCGAGGCCGGCGCGCTCATCATCGGCGAGCGCTCATACTACGCCGCAGCCGAGCCCGGCATGTTCGTCCGTAGCGATGGGCGACAGCGGGTGTACTTCAAGCGTGACGCCTCTGGCCAGGTATCGAGCTTCTCTTACGACACGTCGCCTGATGTGTTCGAGCGGCAATGACGGGAGGTCCGCGAAGCTTGCGGTCCGATAAGTGCGTTGGCGGTCGCCACCTAGCCACAACGCCGTGCGCTGGGGTAAGTGAGTACGAGATCGATCGCCTGTAGCGAGGGGTTCACTCCTCGGGGCGATCGATGCTGAACAACAGGGTGAAGGAGGCGCGTTCCAACACGTTGAGGCGCCCGATGAACAGCACGTCATCGACCCGGCGAGTCCACACACTTCCTGCAGCCACCCCACCCCGGTACGTCGTGTCGCGCTGCCAGCCCTGTTGGATGAGCTGCGGTTCGAAATAGTCGACGAGTTCGTCCATGTTGGTGGTCGCGTTCGGTGCGGTGCGAGCGCGCATGGTGTAGCCGTCACCGCCGCCGCTCGAGCCGCGGCCGATCACCGGCACGCCTTCGGGCAATGCCAGGCGCGGCAGCATACGAATGTAGCTGCGAGAGTTCTGGCTTCGGACGCTCTGCCCTGCTTGCTCCAGCATCTGTTGGTCACAGGTGAGCTCATTCGTGGATTTGGAGCTGCTCAGCAGGACGTACACGCGCCCCTCGCGCTCTTGGCCCATCAGATGCAGTCGCGTGTCTATCTCATCTCGGCAGTAGGTGGCTCCCTGGCTGGGCACCGGGCTGGCGTCGCGGTGATCGACGAAGCCAAAGCCTCGGTGCTCGCGGCTCTCGGGAAGAAGACGCCAGCCATTGCTTTGCACCGTCTCGCCCATGGCGAGGAAGGCTTGCTCCAGCGATTGCTCCGAGCGCCAGGCAAGCGTGATGCTCCGATGGTGATGGGTGTTCTCGCGGCCGCCCACGTAGTCGAACTCATCCGGAACGCCTGGCATTGGTGGATACTCGCTGGGGACTTCGCGGAACAGGCGAAAGTGAGGCAGGAAGGCCTCCGCCATATCGGCGTCTACGCAGCAAGTGTCGGCGCCGGCGGGTGAGGCAGACATGAGCGAGGTGGCAAACAGCGCAAGTAGCCACGGGTGACGTGTTGGCATCTCATCCCCCAGGAAGGCAGGTGACTCCGAGTACATACCTACACCTGCCGACTGAGAATGTACAGCGCGCACCCATCGTTGACCTAGGAAGATCGATCGCTTCTTCGCGCTGAGCGATTCCCGCTTTCGGCGGAAGGCCTTTTGGCCTGAGATCAGGAGCAGCACCGGTCTCGCTCTCGGTGTTGCTGAGCACCACACGATTGACGAGCCGGTGGGCGGTGGCTATTTCGCCCACCACGTTATGGTCGATCGGGCTGCCTATTTCTCAACTTCTGATGCGAGTCGCGAACTCGTCGCCCGATCTCTGACGCTGTTCAAGGTGTTTCGGCGCCGTAGGCGTCACTCTCCCGCAGGAAAGCAGAAGAAATGGCAGTCCTTTGAGGCGCGTTCACGGTAGCGTTAATCAGGGCTACGCCGGTTCGATAGTCAGTGAGATGTGCTGTCCGCACTACTTCAGACGGTCACCGGCACACCGGGAGTGCAAGGTGGCAGGTCGAGTGGAACCTATAAACCTCCACGATCAAGCGTGGACCGACGACGATGGGGGCTTGCAGCAGGCTCTCGGCAGCATCTTCGCCATCGTCAGCTTCTCCCCCGGCGGCACCGTACTCGCCTACAACGACACCTTTGCCAGCGTCATGGGTCTCGATGGCGACGAAGCGATAGGCAGGCACCACGCGGGCTTCTGCCTGCCTGGGTTTTCCCAATCGCCGGAGTACCAGCAGATGTGGGCGTCGCTGGCGGCCGGCGAGCCGCGTAGCGGCGTGGTGCAGCGGCTCTGCGCCACGGGCAGCGAGGTGTGGCTGCGCGCCGTGTACGCGCCAGTGCGCGATGCCGAAGGCAAGGTCATCAAGGTGGTTAAGTATGCAATCGATGTAACCGCGGAGCAGAACCAGCTGACCCAGGCGCGACAAGAGTCGCACGCGGTGAGCGAGCGGTTCGCCGTGATCTGCTTCAGTCCTGAGGGGGTCATCCAGACCTACAACGATAACTACGCTGCCGCCACGGGTTACGCGCCCGGCGAACTCATCGGCCAGCATCACCGCGTGTTCTGCCCCGAGGAGTTCGTGGACTCGCCGGAGTATGAGCAGTGGTGGGCCAGGCTGGCGAGCGGTGAGTCGCTGCAGGGCGAGTACCTTCGCAAGACCAAGCGAGGCGACGAGCTGTGGATCCGAGCGGTCTACGCACCGGTGCGCGATCGCAATGGCAGGGTCGTGAGGGTCATCAAGTACGCCACCGACATCACCGCCGAAAAGCAGGCGACGCGCCAGCTTCAGGCCGCGCTCTACGAAGTGCGTGAGCTCTCGCTGAAGGACGCCCTGACGGGGCTTGCCAACCGGCGTCACTTCGAAGAGCGCTTTGCCGAAGTGTGGTCGAGTGCGATTCGCCACAACGACCCGGTCGGCCTGGTGATGGTGGATGTCGATCACTTCAAGCAGCTCAACGACGCTGCCGGCCACCAGGAGGGCGATCGCTATCTCATCTCGGTGGCCCATGCGCTGCAGGCCAGCGTGCGCCAGGAAGACCTCGCGGCGCGCTATGGGGGCGAAGAGTTCGCCGTCCTGCTCACGGGGCCGAGCGACGCCGACATGTGGCGAATCGCCCATCGTCTGCATTGCTGCGTGCGCGAGCTGGCGTTGCCCCATCCGGGCTTGGCGTCCGGGCGCTCGGTGACGGTGAGCGCGGGGGTGGCGATCGCGGATCCGATCGAGGGCGATAAGCCTGAGTCGCTCCTGCGCATCGCTGACGACGCCCTGTACCAGGCCAAGGCGCAGGGGCGCGATCGCACTGTGGTCGGCCAGCGTTCGGGCAGGCTCGCCGTCGCATCCTGACGTGCGTACCTGGAGAAGCCGTCTGCGGGGCGCCGGTGAGCGCTGCGGTTGGTCCCGACGCGCTTCGCCGTAGCGGGCTGCTTGCGATCCTCACGAGGCTGGGCCAACCTCGGCCCACCACTCGCCGTTCGGCTCACGTCGCATGACCGATCCGTTGATTCATATCGGCTACCACAAGACGGCCACCAGCCTGCTCCAGGGCAAACTGTTCGCGAACAGGGAGCTTGGCTTCCACCTCCCATCGGTGGGGCGTAAGGGTATCCAGCAAGCCTTCGTCGCCCGCCACGCGTTGGACCCATCGCCTGATGAGCTCATCGAGGCATTGCACGCCGAACATGCTGAGGCCGAGGAGCGGGGCGGCACCCTGGTGTTGTCGCACGAGCGCCTCTCCGGCTATCCCGCCTCCGGCGGTTTCGATCAAGTGATGATCGCGCGTCGTCTACAGCGGGCGTTCCCCGACGGCAAGGTGGTGGTGGTGATCCGCGAGCAGAGACAGATGCTCTTTTCGATGTATCTGCAGACCATCACCGACGGCAGCCCCTTGTCCCTGCGCCGATTCCTGAGTCGGACCGAACCCGACTTGATGCGCAAGCCAGCGTTCGATTTCAGCTACCTCGCGTACGACCGCTTGATCACCCTGTATCGGGAGCTGTTCGGTGCGGAGCGCGTTCACGTCGTGGCCTTCGAGGCCTTCTCGGCGCAGCCAGACAAACATGCGCGCGCACTGCTCGAGTACGCCCTGGGGCCGGAGAAAGCGGTGAGGTATAGCGACGGGTCGCTCTCGAGGTCGGTCAATCGCGCCAGGCCGCTCGCCTTCCAAGCCCTGCGCCGTAGGCTGAACCTCCTCATCCGCAACCAGCTCAACGATGCGGGGTTGCTGCCCCTCAACAACCGCCACATCGAACTCACGTTGCGTCGCCTCATGCCGATCTTTGAGCCGCTGCGCCCCTTCGATTCGGTGCTGAAGCGGCGGCTGGAGTCCCGTATCGCGCGCGCGTGCGACGGGCGCTACGCCGCTTCCAACATCCAAACCGCGCAGATGACGGGAATCGATCTGGCAGCGCTCGGTTACGACGTGAGCGAATAGATTCGGTAACTCAGCGGATCCGAGTGCTGGGGTTGCAGATCCACGTGCCGCCGTTGGCCAGGTTTTCGTTCGTCAGTCCCCGCACCTTGGGTAGACTCCAGGGCCCTTTGCCATACACGGAAGATCTTGGGCCCATGAGGAGTGCGCTACCAATTACCCTGGTGCTGGGGCTGTTGTCCTTGCCGACGCTTGCGCAGGTGCCCTTCTCGAGCGACGAGAAGGCCGCAGTGATCGAAAATATTCAGCTGCTGATCGCCTCAGACTACGTGTTCCCTGATCAGGTCGACCGGGTCAATGCGGCTTTGGACGCACGCCTTGTCGAGGGTCGTTACGATGACGTCTCCACCCGAGATGCGTTCGCTGAAGCGTTGACGGAAGACCTCGTGGCGATCACCACCGACAAGCACTACAAGGTGGGCTACAGGCCCGAGTTGGTGGCGTCGCGTCGGGCCGCGGAGGAGGGGCGCGCATCCCCTGAGGACGTCGCTGAAGCGGACCAGGCGGACACGATCGACTGGAACCTGTGGTACGCCAGGCAGGAGAACTTCGGCTTCAAGCGCATCGAGGTGCTGGAGGGCAACGTCGGGTACATCCAGCTCACGTTCTTCCATCCCTTCGACTGGATGCGGTCGACGATCGATGCCGCGATGACCTTCGTCGCCGACACGGACGCGTTAATCATCGACCTCCGCGCCAACGGCGGCGGCTACAGCCCCTCCGACACTTACCTCGGAAGCTACTTCCTCGATCCCGACCCTGTGCTGTGGTCCACCAGCTACACCCGCCCCACGGACGAGCGCGAATCCGTCTACACGTTCGGGGAAGTCGGAGCGCCGCGCTACCGCAACCGCCCCGTCATCCTCCTGGTGAGCGCGGAGACCTTTTCGCTCGGCGAGAAATTCGCCTACACGATGAAGCACTTCGACCAGGCGGAGATCATCGGGCAGGTCACCGCCGGCGCCGCCAACGGGATCAGCTTTCGCCTGGTGGATGACAACTTCGTGATTCAAATCCCTGCGCAGCAGTCGGTCAATCCCGTGACCGAGACGAATTGGGAAGGCATCGGGGTGCAGCCGGATATCGAAACCGCCCCCGAAGAGGCCTTGGCAAGGGCCCACCTTCTCGCCCTCGATCAGCTCATCGCAACCGCCAAGTACGATCGTGCCAAGGCGAGGTATCAGGAGATCAAGGCGACGATCGGCCACTGACTGACGGGCAGTGGCCGCGTGAACGCCTCAAGTGTCTGTGCGAGCCCCTTTGCGCCGACGCGCGATCAAGGGGATGAGTCCACTGGCGAAGAGCAGCGCGCCCGCCGGAATGGGCACCGCGGACGGGTGGAACTGCGCGTCGTTCACCTGCGTCCATCCGAAGGTCATGTCGACGCTCTGCCCAGCGTCCAGGGTCAAACCGAAGATATAGCTTAGGAAGACGTCAAAGCTCGCTTCGGCAAAGCCGCCGTCATCCGTGGCCGTGGCGCCCACGGTGAACTGCAGCCCCAAGATGCCGTCGTCCGTGTCGAAGATGCCGTAGGTGACCGTCGCGCCTTCGCCGATCTCATCGCTCGAAATCACCGGGCCTCGGCCGTCGTCGTAGGTCAGCTGGTCGCTCGACAGCCCCGAGAACAGCACCGAGAGGGTGGCGCTGGTGCGGGCGATGCCGTCTTCTCCAGCAACGCGGGAGAGCACGTAGCCGTCGAGTTCACCGCTGACGTCGAAGCTGAGTTCCCGCCCGGTGGTGTTCTCGAAGGTGGTGGTGCGAGCGATGCCGTAGGCGGAGTAAGCCTCTGCCGCGACTGGGGTCGATGTGATCCTCACCTGCGCTAGACCTGAGCGATCCACCTCGTCCTCGCCCAACGCGAAGAACACCACATCGCTGCCCTGATCCTGCACGCTGGTGATGGAGATGTCCCACTGGGCATCCGAGAACTCCGTCGGATCGGTGCGGTTGGTGCGCAGCTGTCGTTGGGAGAGGAAGGGGATCGGTGGCTCGCAACTCGAACAACCAATCTGCACGAACTCGTCGTCCACCGCCAAGACGGCCTCGGGGTCATCGATCGAGCCGCTGATCCCTAAGGGATCGAAGGTCGGTCCTCCCGTCTGCGAGGTGATCCCGTCGGGCACCGCCCCGCCATTGACGGTGATCCGGTGCGATACATCCGTGAAGCTCACGACTTCCACCGACGCCGCGGACGCTGCGTGGCACATTGCTACGAGGAGAAGGGTGGCTGCCCCGGCCAGGGGCCGGCTACTTCTCCCGGGAAGGGCATAAACGGCCGTCGCCGCCTTTGGTGAGTTCATGATCATCTCCTCTTCGCGCTGTTCTTTTTCGAAGGTGCAGGTGGCCAATCCTGGCCCCTACCTCCTTTACGCAAAGCGCCCGGAGACCCCGACATGGGTGGGTGAGATTTTTGAACTCGAGGCTCGAGTCGGCCTGTGGACCTCGGTCGAGGGCGGGCATTAGGCGCCGAGGATGCGGCGAGAGTGAGAGGGTGCTAGAGGGGGGCGCGGCCGCTAGGCCGGCCCCCGTGGTGCGGTGAGGGGGCGTTACAACGTGCCCTGTTGCCCCAGCCAGCGGTTCAGGTCGTCCAGGAATCGGCTGTCGTCCTCGGGTCGGAACGAGGCCATCTCCTGCATCGTGTAGCAGTCACGGCCGAGATTTTAAACGGTTGACGGCGGACGGTCGACGGCGGACGGTCAGCCAGATTCAATTTTCTGTGCAAGTAATTTATTGCGAAAACGTAACGCGGACTTCTC
>JBCBZW010000086.1 GCA_039815145.1 Pseudomonadota bacterium | reverse complement strand
GCGTGGCAGGCCCCACGGGAGGAGGAGCAACGTGCTCAGGGACAAGAAGCACCCGCGTACTCTTCAACGAACTAACATGACAGGACACTCAAGATGCTCCCTCCCGAAGAGGACCTAGAGGCCCGCACGCCCGTCTGGGATTCGCTCCAGATGCTCTTCATGGACACGGACCCGGTGGCGCACTATGAGGACATGGTACTTAGGTGCGCAGCGTCGCCCTACACCTTGGATGAGCTGGAGGCGATTCTATTCAACGAACTCCTACCCGCTCTGCGTGGCAACCTGTATGACCTTGCTGGCGAATGGCGCGGCTTCGAGGTTCGCGGACTGGTCGAGCATGTCTTGGCGAACCACGAATTCGGCAAGCGCCGTCCACGCTTCGGACGCTGGATGGTGAGCGGAGACTGGCCTAAGCTCAGCGAGATGATTGCCCAGCAACGGGCGACGCAGTCGGCGATCGACCGGACCAGCACCTGACGATCCGTCATCAACACGTGCGCGCACACCCACTACGATCGAAGGCCATGACCTACCCCGTTCTGTTTTTGCGTATCAAAGCGATGTTTATGGATTCACTGAGCCTGAGCATCCTCGTGATCTTCCTCGCCTTCTTGCCCGGAAAGCTCGGCATCGACGCTCCCGCCCTGCGCTGGCTGATCCTCATCGGGCCGCTGCTGCTGTTCGAGCCGATGATGATCTGGCGCACCGGCGGCAGCGTCGGGCATCACTACGCGGGGATTCGAGTCATCAGCGAGCGCACCGGCGAGAACCTATTCATTTTGAACGGCGTCGCCCGCCTGATAGTAAAGCTCACCCTGGGGCTGCCGTCGGTCATAACGATGGTGATGACCAAACGGCATCGGTCTCTGCACGATCTTCTGAGCGGATCGGTCGTCGTCTTCAAGGACGAGGCGCGCGCGCCGCAGCGGCACAAGCTGGCACCACGGGACATCACATTCGTCGGACGCAAGCCCTCCGTGCTGAGACGCCTGGCCGTCGCGGTGGCCTACTGGCTCCTCATGCTCTTCGTCATCGCGATTCCGATAAGCCTGTTGATCTCCGACGCCTGCATCGACGCTGGCGCGTGCACAGAGAGGGAGATCACGATCCTGGACGGCACGGGTACACTGACGTTCGCGGCGGCGGTACTGCTGCTTGCCTTGGGAATGGTCGGCAAGTTGCCGGGCGCATACTGGCGCAAGTCGTCGACGTCACCTGAAGCCTAGCGAGGCTATCCGCAGCAGCCCAGGGCGACGCGGTCTCCTGAGCGCACCGCGCCACCACGCAAGGAGCACCCGTGGCAGCACAGTTCGAGAATCAAGGCGGCGCGGCGAACATGGATCCGTCCGCCTTGCGCCGTTGGTTGCTCTCGAAATACCTGTCGTTCCGCTTCAGTGATGGGCAGAGAACTAAGCGCCGGCGACGGGCGGAGAAGCGTCGCCGCGCCGAGTCCAGGCCCCACGTGGTCGAGTACTTCCATCAGATCGATGACGCCTACAGCCACCTCGCCGCCCAACTGCTAGCGCGCTTAGCGGCACGCTACGACATCGAGTTGCGTTGTCACCTGGTGCGTGGCCCCGAGGGCCACAACGTCTCAGACGCTCAGCTGCTATTGCAACTGGCCCGCTACGACTCGTCCCTCATCGCCCCGCAGTACGGCCTGTCCTTCCCGTCCTCCTTGGAGGCTCCGGCCGAGACCTCCACGGCCCTAGCACTATCGATACTCACCTCACTCGAGAGCGAGTCACTGTCGCGGCACTTGGCGGCCGTGAGCGAGGCCCTATGGCACGGCGACTCGCCGCGCCTACAGCAGTACGCGGACGAGTTGAGTCGAGCATCGGCGCCCCAGGTGGCGGAGCGCCTGGCAGCAGGCACTGAGCGCCGCGCCGCACTCAAGCACTACTCCGGCGCCATGTTCCACTACGAAGGGGAGTGGTACTGGGGGGTCGATCGACTGCACTACCTCGAAGCGCGCTTGGCAGCGCTCGGGGCCGACACGAGGCCCGGCGAACCGCCCTTGGCACCTTGCCCCAGCGTCGACCTCGGTGGGGTGAGCGATACCGCCAGCCTGACCCTCGAGTTCTACCCGTCGCTCAGAAGCCCCTACACGGCCATCGTCTTCGACGAAACGGTGGCACTTGCGTCCCAGGCTGGCGTGCGCTTCCGCGTGCGCCCCGTGTTACCCATGGTGATGCGTGGCGTTCCCGTGACGTTCGAGAAAGGCATGTACATCTTCTTTGACGTGGCACGAGAGGCAAAACGTCGGCGTGTGCCCTACGGCAACCTATACGATCCGATCGGTGATCCTGTTCGGCGTTGCTACTCCCTCTACCCCTGGGCCACCGAACAGGGCCTGGGCACGGCGCTGCTGTCGAGCTTCCTACATCACGCGTTCGCCGAAGGCGTCAACACGAATACAAGCAAGGGACTGCGCAAGGTGGTCGAGGGTGCGGGGCTGCGCTGGTCCGAGGCACAGCCCCGCGTCGGCAAAGGCGATTGGGAGCAGGCGCTCGAGGACAACCGGTTAGCGATGTACCAGGGCGGGCTGTGGGGCGTGCCCAGCTACCGTCTGCTTGCCCCCTCCGGAGAGGCACTGCTTCAAGTGTGGGGACAGGATCGCTTGTGGCTGGTGGCGCGGGAGATCCAACGCTATCACGCTTCGCGCGACACCTAGTGCTCTATCCCGAGGACTGAGATGAACGCTCGCTGGAATCTGCCGCTCTCCCTGCTCGCCGCCGCCCTGCTCCTCGCGATCGCCGCGCTCCACGGCAGTGGCTACGGCTACGCAGCGGCGGCGATCGCCGAGTCGACCCTGCCAGACTTCCTCAAGGGAGTGCTGCCGACACTCTGGCTCTACCCCTCGGCGCTGATGGGCCTCCTCGCGGCGGTGGTGTTGCTCACCCTGCGCTACCCGACGGGGCGGCCCGCGGTACTGCGGGTAATCGCCACCATCATCGCGGCCAACGCCGTGCTGGGATTCGTCCTCGGCGGCCTCGTGCCGGGAGGTGTGCTGCTGGTGGTCGCCAGCGCGCTGTGGATCCTCGCGCGTATCGCGCAACATGCTGCGAATGATCGCTAGACTCGCCAGCATCCTGGCCGCGTGCTGCCTCCTTTTGTGGAATGGCGCGGCTACGTCGTCCCCATCGGACAGGATCGCCGTGTCGATCCCCACCGCCGAGGAGGAAACCGCCTACCTCTGGAACACGCTCCTCGACGTGCCCTTCTTCCTCGACCAGGGCTACACCCTTCAGCTTCCACAGCACCCCCTCATGGATGCGCTGATGGACAAGGCCGAGCGAGTCGCCCTGCAAGCGGAAGACCGCAATGCCCTCGCCCAGGCGATGCACGAGGACATCTACGCCCGTGAAGACTACAAGGCCGCCGCGCAGAAGATCCGCTCGCGCACCCCACTCATCAACACGATGATCAGCGAGCTCGACGCGATGGCGAAGATGTGGCGCTATCAGAGCTATCCATCCTACAAGGTAACCCTCACCCTTTATGGCCCGGGAGGCAGCTTCGACCCCGATCAGGGCAGCCTCATCCTGCGCACCACCGCCGAGGGGGACTTCGCTCGCTACCCCGACCCGGCGTGCACCATCATCCACGAGGTGGTGCACATCGGCATCGAGCACGCTATCGTCCGCCGCCTAAGCCTGCCCCATGGCCTCAAGGAGCGCGTGGTAGACCGCATCGTGGCGCTGCGCTTCGGCGACGTGCTGCCGGCCTATCGCGTGCAGCCGATGGGCTACGTCGGACTGGATCGACACCTGCGCGACGCGGATCAACTCGCTCAGCTTCCCGAGGTACTCGCCGAGTACTGGGGCTCTGGAGTGGAGGAATGAAGCGCGAGGGCGTGCTGGTCGGGCTGACCCTCATCACCCTGCTCGCGAGCGCGACGAGCTATGGCGCGGACGACTGCGTCATCCTGCTCCACGGACTCGCCCGCTCTGCCGACTCGATGACGCCTGTAGCCCGCCGCCTCGAGGAGGAGGGCTACGCGGTAGTCAACCAAGGCTACCCCTCACGCAAACATGAGATCGCCGAACTGGCCGAGCGATTCGTTCCCTTGGGTATCGATGCGTGTCGACAACAGGACACCGATCGCATCCACTTCGTCACCCACTCCCTGGGCGGCATCCTCGTGCGCCAGTACCTGGCCCGACACTCGCTGGAGGCACTGGGCCACACGGTGATGCTTGGGCCGCCGAACCGCGGCAGTCAGGTCGTCGACAACTGGAAGGACGTACCGGGCTACGGCTTGCTCAACGGTCCCACCGGCCGCCAACTGGGCACCGACGAACACTCCGTGCCCCTGCAGCTCGGCCCCGTGAGGTTCCCAGTAGGCATCATCGCTGGCACGCGGTCGATCAACCTGATCCTGTCGCAAAGCCTGCCCAATCCAGACGACGGCAAGGTGAGCGTCGAGAACACCAAGGTGGACGGGATGAGTGACCACCTCGAGGTACCCCACAGTCACCCGTTTCTGATGCGCCCGACGCGCGTGCACGACCAGATCGTGCACTTTCTCGAACACGGGCGCTTCGATCGCTCGACGCCCTGATCGCACCCGCGCCTAGTGGCCGTAGCTAAACTTGAAGGCCACCCCGCGACGGCACCAATCCGCCTCGTAAGCATCGACGATGCCGGCAACGGCTTCGCGACCACCGACGATGTACTCCACCTCGCCCGGCGCCCAAGTTACCGCTGCGCTGGAAAATAGTTTCACCATCACCTCGTAGCGACAAGCGTTGACCCCCAACTCCGGGCAGGCTCGCAGTTGGGTCCACAGCTGGCTGCGGTAAGCGAGGGAGGAGCCCACGGCCAACCAATCCAAGTCGGCGCGTACGACGTACCAACCATCCCGCACCAGCGTCTCCGTGCGCGTCGCACCGAAAACGAGGGCCGTGAGCACCAGCTCGCACATGATCCGTTCCGGGTTGGGCCCGCTTGAACCAAAGAACATCTCCGGTCTACGACGGATTAGGGGCTCGGTGCCTCCGAGCACTTGGATATCCTCTCGCGTGTACTTCACCGAGCGCACTCCTCTACGATCAAACCCACGCTAGCTAGTGAGATTATAAGTGAAAGAGAGCTCACAAAGGTCACCTCCGCGTCCGCTCGACCCCATCGAACGGCGGAGGCGGGGAGGGGGTGCTAGGCTCTAGCGTCTTGCCTGGCATAGGAACCTCGCCATGAGCGACTACGTATTGGCCCAGCTGAACATCGCCGAGTTGCTCGCGCCGATAGACTCGCCTCAGCTCGCGGATTTCGTCGACAACCTGGAGCGCATCAACGCGCTTGCCGAACAGTCTTCCGGCTTCGTCTGGCGCCTGCAGACGGACGATGGCGACGCCACTGCCCTGCGCCCCTTTGGTGAGAACTGCATCGTCAACATGTCCGTGTGGCAGGACATCGAGTCCCTGCATCACTACGTCTTCCACACGGCCCACATCGAGATCATGCGTCGGCGCAAGGAGTGGTTCTCCCGGCTCAAGGATGCGTCCAAGGTGATGTGGTGGATCCCGGCGCAGGACACGCCCACGGTCACGGAGGCCAAGGCGCGACTCGATCATCTGCGCGCTCACGGCGCCACGGCGACGGCGTTCACCTTCAAGCGCCCCTTTCCGCCACCGGGGTCGCCCGATCGGGCATCGACACCCTTGGACGATGCGTGCCCTGCGTTCTGAGCGCCATCGCGCAAGGCATAATGGCTAGGTCAACACACCGCTTCATTCACCAACGATCCTGACAGGACTACGCCATGACCCACTTATCCAGGCGCATAGTCGCCGCAGCGATGATCGCGTGGCTGGGTACCCCCGCCCTGGCCCAGGCGGATTCGCTCGAAGGCGCTGACGTGCTGCTCTGCTCATCGGTGAAGGTGACGCGCTGCCCCGCGTCGGCGGATTGCGAGACCAGCCTGCCCTGGGAGCTCAACATCCCCCAGTTCCTGCACATCGACCTGGCCAAGGGTGAGATGTCGACCACGCAGGCGAGCGGCGAGGCACGCGCCACGGCCGTGCAATCCAGCATCCGCGAGGAAGGCATGATCGTGCTTCAAGGCGTCGACAACGGCCGCGCCTTCAGCTTCATGATCATGGAGGAGTCGGGCCTCATGTCCGTCGCAGTGGCGCGTGACGGCGTCACCGTCTCCGTCTTCGGCGCCTGCACGCCGGTCAAGTGAGGAGCTCGAACACCATGCAACGTACCGTCATCGTCGCCACCCTCGCCTTCAGCCTCGCGCTGGAAGGCACCCTGCTCACGCCCGCCTTCGCCCAGGCCCCCACCCTCGCCTCCACCATCGAGGTGTATGTGTTTCCACGCGAAGGACAAACAGCGGAGCAACAGAGCAAGGCCGAAGCGCAGTGCTACGAGTTCGCCACCACCCAGACGGGCACGGACCCCTTCGCCGCCGCCAAGCAGAGTGAGCAGGAGAAGGCTGCCGCCGCCCGCGAGGCCCAAGCTGCCGCCGAGGCGAGCAAGGGCGCCGCGATCAAGGGCGCGGCGCGCGGTGCCGCCCGCGGTGCCCTCATCGGTGAGATCGCCGACGACAGTCCGGGCGAGGGTGCTGCCTGGGGCGCAGCCGCGGGCAGCCGTCGGGGACGCCGCTCCGCTCGGCGCTCACAGCAACAAGCCGCCAACGAGGCCAAACAGCAAGTGGCACAGGCGGAGCAGAAGGAGACCGCCGCCGTGGAGGGCTTCCGCAAGGCCTTCTCCGTGTGCCTGGAAGCGAAGGACTACATGGTCCGCTTCTAGGTTCTTGGCGAGCACCGCGGCGGTTTGGGCGCCCGACGCGCGCCCGGGCCGCGTGACGGTGGCGCTACCGCTACTGGCCGATCGTCGCGAAGCGGGCGATCAGCTCTGCCACGATGGCATCGATCACCGGCCTCGGGTTGCTCATCGCCTCGCGCGAAAGACGCCCCTCCGCCACACCTTCCCACACCAGCTGGTTGGACGCCCGATCGACGAGATCGATGTTCGCTGTGCCCGTCTGGTAGTTCACCGTTTCCACCTCCGTCGTGTAGAGGGGATAGGTCGCGTAGAGGCCACGGCGATAGCCGTAGTAGCCGAAGCGGGTGACGGCCGGCGTCGGCGTCTGCCGCGTGCGCACCTCGCTCTTCTGCTCGGCGTTGGCGAAGAAGTTCACCAGCAGGTCGGGCTCGTTTTGCGAATAGGTGTAGCCCAGGGCGTCCATCTCGCGGCGCAAGGCGTTCTTGAAATGCTGGGTGATGAGGCTCGAGTAGCCCGCCTGATCGGTACCGAGCTCATCGAAGAACCCGTAGGTCTTGTAGGTGGCGAAGTTCGCCGAGCTGTCGTAGTCCGTGCGGTAGCTAGGGCCACTAGCGCAGGCACCGAGCAAGATGGTCGAGAGCGCTACGAGCGCGATGGCGCGTTTCATTCGGAGATCTCCGTGACAAGTGTAGTGAGGGCGTACTGAGTACTCAGCTAGTGGAATTACTGAGTTCGAATACGGCGCGAACCACGCCGGCCTCGTCGCTGAGCTGCAACTGGAAGCCCCTGCTCTCCACGCGATAGGTCCGCACGGCAGGCAGCATCTGGAGATAGCGCGCTTCGAGCGCAGCGTTGGCGCATCCCATGCGGGTGCCTGCGAAGTTGGGACCCAGGCGCAGGCGTTCGCCGGCGAGCACGTCGTAGGGCCCGGTGAAGCGGTTGCAGTAAGCGCTACCGGATGCCCGACTATCGGTCAGGGTCAGATCGACGGTGCGCGTCCCTTCCACGGCGATCACAGCGCCTTCGAGTTGCACCAAGCGCCACTCCACGCCTTCGATCCGAGGATCCGCCACAGCCTTCGCGAGCTGGTAGCGCTCGGCCAGGGCACCGGTGATGCGCTCCCCCGCACGGTCGAGCTGGAACAACACGTGCTCGCCCACCTGGTACTGCAGGGCACCGCCGTCGTCGGCTACCTCGCCGAGGATCACGCGATCACCCGCGGGCGACCAGGCGAAGGTGCCGCGCTCGACGGATGGGGCGTTCTCACGGCCAAGATACTGGAGCGCGCGCTCGTAGGTACCATCCTCACGCAGGGTGATCGCCGTATCGATCGCTTCGCAATCGGCACAGGGCACCAGACCTCGGTAGCGACCGGGCCAATCCAGGGCCTCGCGGCTGCTGTGCCCGTCCGGTGGCGCGAGCGTAAGCGGGTCGCCCGGCGGCTCTGATTCCACACAGCCGGCCAGCATCAGCACGGCACTGGCCGCGATCGACCATCGCGACATCGACATTCCCACTCCCTAGTGTCCTGTCCGAGTAGTTCGTTGAAGAATTCGCACGGGGCTTTTTGTTCCTGGGTGCGGCGCGACGACGAGCGTGGCAGGCCCCACGGGAGGAGGAGCAACGTGCTCAGGGGCGAAAAGCACCCGCGTATTCTTTAACGAACTACTCGGACAGGACACTAGGAACCGCTGGCCTGCAGCGCCTCCATCGTGCGTTCGAGTCGCTCCTCGTCCGCACCGCCACCAAGGGCCCGGTACAACTCGATGAAACGCTGCACGCGACCGAACTCCGCCGTCGCCAGCTCCAGGCTTGCCGCCAACAGCTGGCGCTCGGCGTCGAGCACTTCCAGGTATGCCACCACCCCTTGCCTGAAGCGAAGGCGCTGCAGACGCAGGACTTCCGCCGCGGCATCCGTGCGCTCGCGGTTGTGGGTGATCACCTCGCTCGCCGCCTCGAGGCCCGCCAGGGCATCGGTGACCTCGCGCAGGGCGCTGAGCACCGCGAGTTGATAGGCCTGAGCGGCTTGCAGCAGCTGGGCGTCGGCGATCTGCACTGCCGAATCCGTGCGGCCGAAGTCGATCAGCGGGATCGACCCCGTCGGCCCCCAGGAGAAGGCGTCGGTGCCGTCGTCGAACAGGCCGTCGAGGGAGGGCGAGAAGCGCGCAGCCAGGGCCGTCAGGCCGAGCGTGGGGAAGGGGAAGCGGTTGGCGATCGCCACCCCCACGCGGTTGGTCGCGGCCCGCAGCTGCTCCTCGGCGGCGCGGATATCAGGGCGATCGGCGAGGAGCTCCACGGGCAGATCGACGGTAAAGTCCGGCAGCTCGGGCGTCTGCGGCACCGTGCCTGCAGGAACGAAACTCTGCGGCGGACGACCCAATAACACCGATAGGCCGTTCTCCGTAGCGATGCGTGCCCGCCGCAATTCGGGTAGCGACGCCTTGGTGCTCGCGAGCAGGGCCGCAGCCTGGTTCTGCTCGGCCGCCGAACTCACGCCGTTCACCTTCAGCTCCTCGACCAGCTCGAGGGACTCGGTCTGGCTCTCGATCGTGCGCTCCACGATGTCGATGCGGCGGTCGAGCTCCAGGATCTGCACGTAGCTCGCGGCCACCGCCGAGACCAGGGACACGGTCACCGCCCGGGCGCCCTCCTCGCTGGCCAGGGCGTCGGCCTCGGCCGCGGCGGCGTTGCGACGCAGCTTGCCGAAGAAATCCAGCTCCCAGGCGAAGGCGATGCCCAAGGAGTAGTTGGTATCGTTGTTGCCCACCCCTGGCGCAGGGCTGCTGGCCAGGGCGCCACCGATGTTCGGCCAACGGCTGGCGTTGGCGAAGCGCGCACCCTGTCGGGCCTCGAGCACGCGGGCCAGGGCTGACCGTAGCTCGAGGTTGTCGTCGAGGGCGGTGCCGATGAGGCTGTCGAGGCGCGGGTCATCGAAGAGGTCGAACCAGGCGATGTCGGCCAGATCTGCACCGGTCTGCCCGTCGACGGTAATCGGGTAGGCCTCGGGCATATCCAGCTCGGGACGGACGTAGTCGGGGCCGACCGCGCAGCCGCCGAGCGCCGCGAGCAGGATCGCTACGGGAGTGGCGCACGCGCCTCGCCTCAGCGCACTCATGCCGGCTCCTCCGTCGCGTCATCGGTCGCAGTGGGCGCCGCGTCCGCCTCACCCTGCTGGTGCTTCTTCTTGTCGCTACCGCTCTCCACCAGCACGAACAGCGCCGGCACGAAGAACACCGCGAGCACGGTGGCAGCGAGCATGCCGCCGAACACCGCGGTGCCGACCGCGTGCTTGGAGGCCGCACCGGCCCCGGTGGCGATCACCAGGGGCACCACGCCGAGGATGAAGGCGAAGGAGGTCATGACGATGGGCCGCAAGCGCAGGCGCGCCGCTTCGAGCGCGGCCTCCACCAGCCCCTTGCCCTGCTCGTAGTTCAGCTTGGCGAACTCGACGATGAGAATCGCGTTCTTGGCGCCGAGGCCCACCAGCGTCACGAGCCCGATCTGCCCGTAAACGTCGAAGTTCAGGCCACGGATCTGCACCGCCGCGAAGGCGCCGAGGATGCCGAAGGGCACCGCCAGGATGACCGCCAGCGGAATCGACCAGCTCTCGTAGAGGGCGGCGAGCAGCAGGAACACCACCACGGCCGAGAGCACCAGCACCAAGGTAGCCGTGTTGCCAGCCTCGCTCTCCTCCAGACTCTGCCCGGACCACTCGAAGCCATACTCGGTGCCGAGGACGTCGGCGGCGGTCTCCGTGAGCGCTGCCATCGCCTGGCCGGACGAGAACCCGGCGGCCGGCACCCCCGTGAGCTCAGCGGCGGGGAACAGGTTGTAGCGAAGCATGAAGCGCGGACCGGTGCCGGGGGTCACCTTGACCAAGGTGTTGATCGGCACCATCTCGCCCGCCTTGCTGCGCACGAACAGCTGCGAGAGCGCATCGATGGTCTCGCGGTAGGCGCCGTCGGCCTGGAGGATCACTCGGTAGTTCTTGCCGAAGCGAGTGAAATCATTCACCTGGTAGCTGCCGAGCATGATCTGCAGGGTGCCGAAGACATCGCTGATCGGCACGCCCAGCTTCTTCGCCTTCTCGCGGTCCACATCGATCTGGTAGTTGGGCGTGGCCGTGGTGAAGCTCGTGCTGATGCGCCCGATCTCCTCGCGCGCGCCCGCGGCACGGATGAACTCCTGCGCTTTCGCGCTCAACTCCTCCGGCCCCTGCCCGGCGCGGGCCTGCAGCATCAGGGAGAAACCAGAAACGGCACCGAAGCCTGGCAGTGCCGGCGGATTGAAGGCGTAGCTGATCGCCTCCGGTCGGCCGTAGCCGAGGAAGGTGGCCCGCTGGATGAGGCTGGCGGCCTGCACCTCGGGCTCCGTGCGCTCCTCCCAGGGCAAGAGCTTGACGATCATCAGGGCTGTGTTGGCCGTGGCCGTGCCGGAGATGAGATCGAAGCCGGTAATGGCGAGGACCGATTCGACGCCGGGCATCGTCTGCAGGTCCTTGGTGTAGTCCTGCACCACGGCGTTGGTCCGCGCCAGGGTGGATGCCTCGGGCAGGGATACGGTGGCGAAGAAGGTGCCCGTGTCCTCGTCGGGTACGAAGCCAGTCGGCGTAGCGCGCATGAGCACGAACAGACCGCCAATGATGAGGATCAGCACCATGAGCACGCGCCGCGGTCTGTTAGCGCCAACGCTAGCCAACTTCACGTAGCCGCCTGTGAGGCGATCGAAGCCGTTGTTGAAGGCGCCGAAGGCCCGGCCGAGCAAGCCCGAAGACTCACTGCGCGGCCGGAGCATCTGACCGCACAGGGCCGGCGTTAGCGTGAGCGCGACGACCGTGGAGAAGGCTACGGACACGGCGATGGTGAGGGCGAACTGCTTGTAGAGCTGTCCGATCACGCCCGGCACCAGGGCCATCGGCACGAAGATCGCGGCCAGCACGAGGGAGGTGGCGATGATGGGGCCCGTCACCTCGTCCATCGCCTCGCGGGTAGCGTCGCGTACACCCTTACCACCGGCCACCTTGTGCTCGACGGCCTCGACGACCACGATCGCATCGTCCACCACGATGCCGATGGCTAGCACCAGGGCGAACAGGGAGAGCGTATTGATGGAGAAGCCGAGGACCTGATAACTGATGAAGGTGGCCAGCAGGGACACGGGCACGGCCACCATCGGAATCACCGTGGCGCGCCAGTTCTGCAGGAACACGAACACCACCAGCAGCACCAGCACCAGGGCTTCGAAGAAGGTGTGGATCACCTCTTCAATCGAAGCCTCGACGAAGAGTGAGTTGTCGAACACCACCTCGTAGTCGAGGCCCGGCGGGAACGCTTCGGAAAGGCTCTCCAGGGTCTCCTTGATCGCCTCCGCCGACTCCAGGGCGTTGGCGCCCGGGCTCAAGGAGATGCCGATCGCCGTGGCATCGCTGCCCTGGTACTGGCTGCCGAAGCCGTAGTCTTTGGAGCCCAGCTCGATGCGTGCCACATCGGAGAGGCGCAGGAAGGAGCCGTCGGGGTTGGCGCGCAGGATGATCTCGCCGAACTCCTCCTCCGACGCCAGGCGCCCGGTCGCGCGCAGGGAGAAGGTAAAGCCCGAGTCCATCGCGCCCGGGGGCTGGCCGACACGCCCGGCGGCTGCCTGCTTGTTCTGCTCCTGCACGGCGGCGATCACGTCTGCCGGCGCCAGGCCGAGCGCTGCCATGCGATCGGGTTTGAGCCAAACGCGCATACCGTACTCGGCGCCGAACACCTTCACATCGCCCACGCCCACGGTGCGCTTCAAGGGGTCGACCAGGAAGCTGTAGACGTAGTTGCTGAGAAACTCCTGGGGGTAGCGCTGATCGGGCGAGAAGAGCGCCAGGTAGAGCAGCGTATCCGGCGTCGCCTTGGCCACGGTGACGCCGATGGCGTTCACCTCCGCCGGCAGGCGCGGCTCCACCTGGGAGACGCGGTTCTGCGTCTCCACCGCGGCGATGTCGGCATCGCGCTCGAGGGCGAAGGTCACGGTGATCGACGTGGAGCCGTCGTCACCTGAGATCGCCTTTAGGTAGCGCATGTCGCTCACGCCGTTTATCTGGGAGTCGAGCGGCGTGGTCACGGCCTGGTTGACCGTCTCCGCGCTGGCGCCGGGATAGGCGGTGGTGACCTTGATCGTGGGCGGAGTGATCTCCGGGTACTGGGCGATCGGCAGGCCCAGGAGGCTGAGCACCCCGCCGAGCACCAGCAGGATGGAGATCACGATCGCCATGATCGGTCGGTCGATGAAGAACTTGGCCACCGGTCAGAGCCTCAGGTGCCGGCCGCGCCGGGCGCGTCCGCCGGCTTGGGGGTCACACGGGCGCCCGGTCGGGCCTTCTGGATGCCGTCGACGACGATGGTCTCGCCCGCTTCGAGACCCTCGCTGATGATCCAATCGCCATCGATGCGGGGGCCCAGCACCACCGGACGGTGCTCGACGGTCTGGTCCGTGCCGACGACGCCGACAAAGGACTGATCCAGCACCTGTAGCACGGCACGCGCCGGCACCACGATGGCGTTCTCGAACAGGTTGCTCTGCAGGCGCACGCGGGTGAACTGCCCGGGCAGCAGGCGCGACTCAGGGTTGGGAAACTCCACGCGCAGGCGATAGGTGCCGGTCACGGGGTCGAGGGCGCGATCGGCGAAGTTGATCTCGCCCGGCTCGCCATACATCTCGCCGTCGCCGAGTAGCAAGCGCGCATCCTGGGACAGGCGGGCCATCAGGGTCGGTTGTTCACGGCGCCGCTTCTCGAACTCCAGCAGCTCGTTCTCCGAGGGACTGAAGTACACCCAGAGCGGATCGTCGACCGCCACGGTGGCGAGCACCGTGCTGCCGGCGCTGATCAGATCACCCTCGGCCACCTCGGCCGCCCCCATGCGACCGCTCAGGGGGGACACCACCGTGGAGTACTCGATGGTCAGCTCCGCCTGCTTCAGCAAGGCCCGTTGCGCCTTCACGCCGGCCTCGGCGGCCTCGTAGGCGGCGACGGCGTTGTCGTAGACCTGGCGAGCGATGGCCTCCTCGGCCAGCAGGGGCTCGTAGCGGTCGACGTCGGCGCGGGCGCGGGCCAGCTGGGCCTGGGCCGCCGCCAGCTCCGCGCGCGCGGCCTCGCGGCGCTGGGTGGCGTCGCGATCATCGATCGTGAAGAGCAGCTGACCTTCTTCGACCAGCGCACCGTCCGGCACGTGCTTGTGCATGAGGATGCCGCTCGTGCGTGCCCGTAGGGCCACCTCCTGAGCCGGCACCAACTCGCCCACGTACTCCTTGTAGACGGGGATGTCGCGCACTTCGATCGCGACCACCTTGACGGGCACCGGGGGAAGTTCCGGGGCGGGCGCCTCGCTGCAACCGAACGCAAAGAGGGTGAACACGGCGGCGAGCGTCAGTCGCCCTCCGTGGGAATCTGAGATTAGTGAGCTCACGGTGTCCGCCAAGTGTTGCGAGCCAGGAGTATAGTCAACAGAGGCTGAAACATTCTGTCCAATCGATAGCCTACGCACTCTCGCAACGTAAATTTTCTTGTTCGCTCAGACGCGAACATGGCTACCGCGCCGCGATGCGCGATATCGGCGTCACCCGAGAGGTCCGCTTGCTCGCACGCTACGATGGCGCGCCGATCGACGCCCTCGTCGAGAAGTGCCAGCCGTGAAGGCGCGACGGTAGCGCGCCGAGGCATAATGCGGCGCTCGCCTTTCACCCCCAACGTCGCGCTGAGGATACGGACCGATGAACGCAGTGATCGCCGCGCTCGATGTCATGGCCACGCTGCTGGTGGCCTTCGTGGGCCTCGCCATACTGACCATCGCCGTGGTGTTCGTGCTCGACGTGACCCAGCGCAAGCACGCGATCCGGCGCAACTTCCCCGTGATCGGCCACCTGCGCTACCTCTTCGAACACCTGGGCGAGTTCTTCCGCCAGTACTTCTTCGCCATGGACCGGGAAGAGCTGCCCTTCAACCGCGCCGTTCGCTCGTGGGTCTACCGGGCAGCGAAGGGCGTCGACAACACCGTGGCCTTCGGCTCCACCCGCGACCTGCGCCCCACGGGCACGGCCATCTTCGTCAATTGCCCCTACCCCACCCTGGACCGCGACGCGAGCCCGATCGGCCCCATCACCATCGGTCCCTACGCCGAGCAGCCCTACACCACCCGCGCCCTCTTCCACATCTCGGCCATGAGCTACGGCGCCATCTCCCGCCCTGCCGTGCAGGCGCTCTCCAACGGGGCGCGCATGGCGGGCGTGTGGATGAACACGGGCGAGGGGGGTTTAAGCCCCTACCACCTGGAGGGCGGCGCTGACCTGGTGTTCCAGATCGGCACGGCGAAGTACGGCGTGCGCAACGAGCAGGGCGGCCTGGACGATGCCAAGCTGCGCGAGGTCGCTGCCCATCGCACCGTGAAGATGATCGAACTGAAGCTCAGCCAGGGCGCCAAACCGGGCAAGGGCGGCATCCTGCCGGCGGCCAAGGTGAACGCGGAGGTCGCCGCCATCCGCGGCATCCCCGAGGGCGAGGACTCGATCAGCCCCAACCGCCACCCGGACATCGACTCGGCGGAGGATCTGCTCGATGCCATCGAGCACATCCGCGAGGTGTCGGGGAAACCGGTCGGCTTCAAGATGGTGCTCGGCGCCTACGGCTGGCTCGACGAGCTATGCGCCGAGATCGTCCGCCGCGGCGAGCGCTCGGCACCGGACTTCATCACCGTGGACAGCGCCGACGGTGGCACCGGCGCCGCGCCCATGAGCCTGATCGACTACATGGGCCTGCCCCTGCGCGAATCCCTGCCGATGGTGGTGGACAAGCTCGACGAGTACGGCCTGCGCCCGCGCGTGCGCGTGGTGGCGAGCGGCAAGCTGGTCACCCCGGCCGAGGTGGGCCTCGCCATCTGCGTAGGCGCGGACTTCATCGCCTCGGCCCGTGGCTACATGTTCGCCCTGGGCTGCATCCAGGCCCTGCAGTGCAATCGCAACACCTGCCCCACAGGCATCACCACCCACGATAAGCGCCTCCAGGCTGGCCTCGACGTCACCGACAAGGCCGAGCGCGTGAAGCGCTACGCCGACTCCATCCACAAGGAGATCGGCATCATCGCCCACTCCTGTGGCGTGAGTGAGCCACGACGGCTGCGCCGCTACCACTGCCGGGTGATCGGTGACGACGGTCGCTCACGCGCCCTGCATGAGCTGTACCCACCAGCGAACGCCAAACCCCAACGGGTGGCCTAGGGCACCATCGCCCAGGACTGCCTCCACGAGGGGAATGAGTAAAACGCCTGGCGCCTGACGCTCGGCCGGCACCAGCCCGCACTGAACATAGCCCCCTTCCCCTGCAGCTATTCGACGCGCCAGGTCGCCCGTAGACGACATTCCGTTGAGTGAGCATCAAATCTCTCCGGCACTCTCCTAGCATTCGAGAATCGTCGACGGCGCCGACTAACCAACTCCAATAGCGCCCCGACGCCCCCGGCATGGACGCCATCCACATAAGACAAGAACTCGTTCCGGGGAGGACGCCGATGCCTTTGACCGCCAGATCCACCACTGCGCTTGCGCTATCAATGGTTGTGTTAGCCGGCTGTAGCAACAGCAGCGACGACAACTCGAGCTTCATCGACGCGCTGAGCACGGACCTCTCCAAGGCCCTGCAGGGTGCCGGCGGCGGCGCGGGCCCCACCCTGTTCCTGCTGCCCGACGAGAACGATCTCGACAGCATCCCCGCCGATCCCGCCAACCCGCTGACGGCGCAGAAGGTCGCCTTGGGGCAGATGCTCTACCACGAGACCGGTCTCGCCACGATCCCGAACGACGTGGCCCGCACGGGCACCTACAGCTGCGCCACCTGCCACCATGCGGACGCCGGCTTCAAGGCGGGCGTACCCCAGGGCATCGCCGACGGCGGTGAGGCCTTCGGCCTGGTCGGCGAGGCGCGTGTGCTGAGCGCAGGCCTCGACGGCAACGCCCCGGCCACCTCGCCCCTGCGCCCGGACATCCAGCCCGTGGCCTCGCCCACCACCCTCAACGTCGCCTTCCAGGACGTGATGCTCTGGAACGGTCAGTTCGGCAACGCCAGCAACGGCATCATCAACGCCGGCCTCGCGCCCGGCGTGCTCGCGACGCCGGGCACCCCCAAGGCGCAGAACACCCGCGGCCTCTCCGGCGTGGAGATCCAGGCGGTAGCCGGTCTAGGCGTACACCGCCTCAACGTGGAAGGCGATTCGCTGCTGCAGACCCAAGCGGACTACATGGCGATGTTCGCTGCCGCCTTCCCCGCCAGCACGGACACGCTGGAAGATGCCGCCAAGGCCATCGCCGCCTTCGAGCGCACCCTGCTCACCACGCGCGCACCGTTCCAGCGCTGGCTGCAGGGCGACCGCACAGCCATGAACGAGCAGGAGTTGCGCGGCGCCCTGCTGTTCTTCGGCAAGGCCAACTGCGTCTCCTGCCACACGGGGCCCGCCCTGAGTTCCCCGGTCGGCGCCACCGCTGATCAGATGTTCATGGCGATCGGCTTCGATGACCTCGACACCACCGATCCCCGCGTACACGGCACGGTCGGCGAAGCGGACTCGCGCGGCCGCGGTGGCTTCACCGGCAACCCCGCGGACGACTACAAGTTCAAGGTCCCGTCCTTGTACAACCTGGCCGACGCGGCCTTCTACGGCCACGGTGCGTCCTTCAACAGCGTGCGCGACGTGGTGGCCTACAAGAACGCAGGCGTGCCCCAGAAGCCCGCCGCTGCCGCTCAGCTGGATCCACGCTTCCAGCCGCTCGGCCTGTCGGAAGGGGAGATGGACGACCTGACGGCCTTCCTGGAGACGGCACTGTACGACGCGGAACTGGATCGCTACGTGCCGGACGCGCTGCCGAGCGGCAACTGCTTCCCCAATGCGGACGCCACCTCGATCGACGATCTCGGCTGCTAAGACATCCGTCAGGAACGATCAGGCCCCGCGCTCTCCGGGGCCTGATCTCGCTGCGAGTTAGTGCGCCGCCTGCGGCCCGAGGGGCACCGCGTCGCACTGGAGAATATCCACCAGGGCCTGGTGCGGCACGGGCGGCGAGAACAGGAATCCCTGGTACTCCAGGCACCCTCGCTCGCGCACCCAGTCCAGCTGGGCGGCGGTTTCGATGCCCTCGGCGATGATGTCCATCTTCAGCAGCTGCGCCATGGAGACGATCAGCTCCGTGACCGGTCGGGCGGCGTTCAGGCCGTTGATGAAGGATCGATCGATCTTCAGGCAGTCGAGAGGATAGCGGTGCAGGTAGGCGAGGTTGGAGTAGCCGGTGCCGAAATCGTCGATGGCGATCCGAAAGCCCGCCTCGCGAAGCTCCTTCACGCGCTCGGCCGTGGGCGCATCGTGGCCGAGGAGCACCGACTCGGTGATCTCCAGCATGATGTCCTTCGGACGCCGATCGTAACGTTTCACCAGGGCCAGTAGATCGTCGATCAGATGATCCTTGCCCAGTTGCAACGGCGACAGGTTCAAGGACAAGCTCAGGGGATAGCCCAGCCTTTCCCACTCGGCCTGTGCCTCGAAGGAGCGCTCCACCACGATGCGCGCCAGCTCATCGATGTAACCCATGCGCTCGCATGTACTAACGAAGTCGTCGGGCTCGACGAGGCCGCGGGTGGGATGGTGCCAGCGAGCGAGCGCCTCCACGCCGCAGATCTGGCCATCGCTGAGGCGCACGCGCGGCTGGTAGAACACTTCGAACTCATCGCGCTCGAAGGCGTGGCGGATATCGCGCTCGAGGGTCAGGCGGGCGTTGACCACCGCGCTGAGTTGCGGCGTGAAGAAGACCAGCGTGTTGCGCCCCCGTGCCTTGGCCTCGTACACGGCCAGGTCCGCGTGACGCATGAGCGTCTCGAGATCCTCGCCGTCGTCCGGGAACAGGCTAACCCCTAGCGTAGGTGTCACGCACACCTCGCGCCCATCGAGCACCACAGGCGCCGACAGGGCCTGCGTGACCCGTGCGGAAAGCGCCTTGAGATGCTCCTGGATATCGCGAGCCGAGGCGAGGATCAAGAATTCATCGCCGCCGAGGCGGGCGATGAGATCCCCCTGGCGCACCACGGCGCGCAGGCGATCCGCCGTCTCCATCAGGAGACGGTCGCCGGCCGCGTGGCCGAGGGAGTCGTTGACGTCCTTGAAGTTGTCGAGATCGATGAAGACGATCGCGCCCTGCTCGCCGCGCTCGCGCACCTCCGTGAGCCGCTCGCCGAAGCGCTCGTTCACGTAGTTGCGATTCGGCAGCTGGGTCAGGGTGTCGTGGTTGGCGAGGAACTGGGCGCAGTGCTCGGCGCTCTTCAGGCTGCTCACGTCCACTTCGCTCAGCAACCACGCGGTCTGCCCGCTGATGGGGTCGTGGCAGCGGCGGGCCGAGATGTCGTGCCAGCGCACTTCACCGAAGGCGTTCACCTGGGCCGTGATGTTGCCGACGCCGGTGCTGCGCAGGGCGAGGGTGAGCGAGCGGTAGTCCGCCGGCGAGGCGAAGTGTTCCTCGAGCGCGCGCGCGCCGTTCTTCAACGCGGCGCGCGACGCGGGGTTTCGGTAGATCGCCACCCCGGCCTGGTCGTAGAGCGTGATCATCACCGGCGTGTGCACGAGGGCCTCCACGCTGCGCAGGCCGTCGGCGTCGAGGGGATGGTCCTGCAGGCCCTCCACGAGCATGGCCATGCGACCGTCGTCGAGGGGGAACGCCGAGTGCACCACGTGCAGGGTGGCGGGCTGACCGTTCGGGTAGAGGGTCACCACGTCATTGAAGACGGCGCTCGGGTCCTTGCGCAGATCCGCGCGATATTGCTCCAGGCGAGTCGCGATTTCCGGCGACATGTCGGCGCCCATGTCTCTCGCTGACAACTCCTCCAGGCTCTCCGCCTGCCAGACGATCAGCCCCGCCTCGTTCGCCCAATGCACGCGGAGGTTGTCCGGATCGAACACCCAAACCGGCTGGCGCAGCTGGTCAAGCACGCGGAATTGATCGACATTTGCCATGGGGGAGTAGCGTCTTCGGGAGCGTGATAGAGCAGGTTAAGTTTGCCCCACTCGTCCGCCTTTGTGGGCAAAAGAATGTTGTTCGGTGCGGCAAGCGATCGTGCCGACCCGCCTGGACGGGCGTAGCCCTCGCGTGCCCCACCCTCTTTCTAGGGGATTCGCCTTAGACGCTGGCCAAAATTCAGACGAGCGGCGGCTACTGCGGGGCGCGCCGCGACTTGGCGCCGGAGCGAAGAATCGCCATGCGCATCAGCGACGGGAAGTGGCGCGCAAACCACACGGCGGTGCGGCCGTGGCGGGTAAAGACCTGCTCCGCCTTACGCTTGTCCACGGCACGCAGCATGATCTGCGCCGCCTTCGGCGTGGGCATGACGAGCCACGCCGGCAGGTTCTCCTTCGTTTCCGGGTTGAAGGTGCCTTCGTTATCGACGCGACGAATCTCGCTGTCGACGAACCCGGGGGCCAGGTGAGTGACGGAGATACCGTCGTCCTTCACCTCGGCCCGCAGGGAGTCACACAGGGCGCGTACGGCGAACTTACTCATCGAGTAGGCAGACGTGCCCGGCAAGGAGATGTAGCCGGCCACGCTGCCGACGATACCGATGCGCCCGCGCGAGGCCTGCAGCGCCGGCATCGCCGCCTGCACCGTGCGCATGACGCCGAAGAGGTTCACGTCCAGCTGCCGGTGCAGATCGTGCGGCGCCAACTTCGCCACCTTGCCCACCACGCCGAAGCCGGCGTTGGCGATCACCGCATCGAGCCGCCCGAAGCGCTCCAGGGCGGGTGCGAGCACGGGGCTGAGGTCCTCGCGCACGTCCCCGGGGCAGACCATCACCCGGTCCGCACCGAGTTCTTCGCGTAGCTGTTCCAGGCGTTCGGTGCGTCGCGCCGTGAGCACCAGCTGCGAGTCCGTCAGGCGGCGCGCCATCGCCTCGCCGATCCCCGAGGACGCCCCGGTGATACAGACGACGGCACCCTTCAACTCACTCATCGCCCTGCGCTCCGATCCATAGAGCTAATACTTTCATTCACGAAGAGACGCTCAGCTCGCGAGGTGCTCGCCGAAGAACGCCAGGGTGCGCGACCAGGCGAGCTCCGCCGCCGCCTCGTCGTAGCGGCCCGTGGAGTCGTTGTGGAAGCCATGGTTCACGTCCGCGTACTCGTGCATGACGTAGTCGGCGCCGTTTGCCTCCAACGTTTCCGCGTAAGCGGGCCAGGTCTGGTTCACGCGCTTATCGAGGCCTGCGAGCTGCACCATCAGGGGGCCCGTGACCCGCGAGCGAAGCTGCTCGGCGGCCGGGGTGCCGTAGAAGGGCACGCCCGCATCGAGCTGCTCGGGGATGGCCGCGGCGAGCATGTTCACGATGTAGCCGCCGAAGCAAAAACCGACCGCGCCCAGCTTGCCGCTGGAGCGCTCATGGCCCTTGATCCAGGCCGCGGCGGCGAGGAAATCCTGCTCGATCTTGCGGTGCTCGAGGGACCGCTGCAGCAGGCGGCCCTCATCGTCGTTGCCTGGGTAACCGCCCTTCGGGTACAGGGCGTCGGGCGCAAAGGCTACGAACCCCGCCTTCGCCAGGCGGCGCGCCACGTCCTTGATGTAGGGGTTGAGGCCGCGGTTCTCGTGCACCACCAACACGGCCGGCGCCGACCCCGACTCGCGCACCGCCTCCGGCAGCACCAGATAACCGCGGCCTTCGCCGTGACCGCGCGGCGAGGCGAAGGTCTCGTAGGTGGCGAAGATCTCGGGATCGTTGAAGGACACCTGCTCCGCCTGCGCGTAGCTCGGCATGAGGGCGCCCGTCAGCGTGCCCAGGGAGAGGCCGACCACGGGCGCGAGGGCAGCGAGGCGACCCATGAACTCCCGTCGCGTGATCAGGCCGTGGGCGTACTCGTCGTACCAGTCGAAGGCTTCCTGGGGGATGGGCAGGGACGCGATATCGTGGGCGGCACGGGCCATGGCAGCACTCCTTTGACGCTGGCGTACACCAACGCGTCAGCAGCGTTGGCCGGATTGATGATGTCGAGACCCAGCATACGCCGGACGACACTCAAGGGGTGTCGGAAGAATCCTTGCCGCCCGCGTTGCGCATGGCATCAGCCTCGCGCACGCCGGGCACCATGCGTGCCGAGAGGAAGATGCCCGCCTCGTAGAGCAGGTACATCGGCACGGCGAGCAGGGTTTGGGAGATCACATCAGGCGGTGTCAGCAGCATGCCG
>JBCBZW010000085.1 GCA_039815145.1 Pseudomonadota bacterium | reverse complement strand
TTACCCGTCTCCGCCAAGCCCTTGAGGGTGTTGACGATGAGCGTACCGCCCTGGTTCATGCTCTTCTCCGTCTTGCTGCCGGCCGGCACGTTGGTCTGCGTCAGGGTGAACTCCGTGCCGCCGTCCACTTCACGTAGCTCGTAGGTGACCGTGGCCGGGTCGTCGCTGAACTGGGTGAAGATGAGCGTGTGCGAGTAGCGGTGCGGCGGCTCGAAGGCGAGCACCTTGCCGACCACGGCGGTGTACTTGTTGTCCGGGGTGCGCATCGCCATCGGCGAGCCGACCTCCAGGCGACCGCTCGGCGTGCGGCAGACCGCGCCGAAGAAGAATGGCAACACCTCGTCGGTCTTCACCAGCGTGTCCCAGACCCGCTGGATGGGGGCCTCGATGTGCACTCGGAAGATCGATTTCTCCGCCACGGCGGCGGCGCCGGCATCGTCCTGCATGATGGTCGCTCCTGACATTGGGCTTACTCCTCGTCCTCTCGGGGGGCGGCCGGCTGCTGCTGGTGCGCTTGCTCGGCCGCAAATTTGATCGCCGTCAGTCGACTCGCCCAGTGGGCGGAGAAGTCGTTCAGCCAGCGGTCGTGAATCATCTGGATGGGCGCCGCGTTCAGGTAGAGGCGTCGGCTGCGCCCCGCCTTCTCGCTGATCACCAGGCCCGCGCGCTCGAGCACGGTGAGGTGATTCATGACGGCGATACGACTCACATCGAACTGCTTCGCGAGCTCGCCCACGGCCAGGCCGGGCGCGCCTCGGACCAGATCCAGGATGCGCCGGCGGGTCTGGTGGGCGAGTGCGTGGAAGACCTCGTCCATGCCTTCTGAAGTAACCATGTAATTACATTATTACCTTTTAAGCGGACATGCAAATCGCCTGTGCCATTGGGGGCCATCGAACGGTCAGCACCGCCCGCTATAGTGGGCGCCGTCGCGGGCGCGCCCTAGCAATGAGCAAGCGCATCCGACCGATTCCGACGCCGCGTATCTTCCGGTGCGTGACGACCCCACCCAGCCCCCGACGGCGGCGACGCCAACTCAAGGAGCCCCCCCGTGCTGACCCTGCATCACCTCGAGTACTCCCAGTCCTTCCGCATCCTCTGGCTATTGGAAGCGCTAGGTATCCCCTATGCCCTCGAGCTCTACGAACGGGATCCGAAGACGATGCTCGCACCCGCCGCCTACAAGGCCCTCTCGCCCCTCGGCACGGCGCCGGTGATCACCAACGGCGACCTCGTACTCGCCGAGACCAACGCCATCGTCGACTACCTCCTCGACCAACACCCCAACGCCGCGCTGCGCCCACCGGCCGACGCCCCCAATCGCGCCCGCTTCCTGTTCTGGTATCACGTGGGCCAGGGCTCGCTCACGCCCCTGCTGATGATGGAAACGCTGTTCACCGTCATCAAGCAGCGCGTGCCGTTCTTCATGAAGCCCTTCGTGAGCATCGCCCTGGGCCGCGCCGGCGACGGCTTCATCAAACCGCGTCTAGACTTGCTCCTGGCGAAGGCCGAAGCGGACCTCGCCGAAGCGCCCTGGTTCGGTGGGGACGCCTTGAGCGCCGCGGACATCGTGCTCAGCTACTCGATCGAGTCCGCCAGCCTCAAGGGCTTTCTCACGGACAGCCACCCCAACTGTCGCGCGTGGCTGCAACGGGTGTACGAGGACCCGGCGTTTCAGGCGGCCAAGGCCAAGGACGGTAAGGAGCAGATGGTGCTCGCCCACTAAGCAACCGAGGGTGCGGTGCCAGCGCGATCGACGCGCCCCTATACTGGGCGCGTCGATCGCCCCTGCGGACTGCACTCTATGCGCACTCTTCTAACTCCCTTCCTGCTCGCCCCCCTCCTCCTGCCCCTGGGGGCCTGCGAACAGCCCGCCGCACCAACCGAAGCCGACGCTGCGGCCGACCTGATCCTCTACAACGCCCGCGTGTACACCCTGGCCTGGGAGGACCCGAGCGGCGAGGGCCTCCCGGCGCCCGGCGCCCCCCGCGACGACGCGGGCTGGCACCCGGACGCGCAAGCCGTCGCCATCCGCGGCGATCGCATCACCTACGTGGGCGACACGGAACATGCCCTCACCCTGGCGGACGACGACACCCAACGGATCGATTTACAGGGCACCACCCTGCTCCCCGGCCTGGTCGACTCGCACACGCACGTGTTCAACCTCGGCGCCGCCTTGAGCCGCGTCAACCTACGCGACGTAGCGTCCGAGGCCGAGGCCGTCGCCCTGGTCGCCGAGCGCGCCGCCCAAGTGCCCGAGGGCGAGTGGATCATCGGCCAGGGCTGGGACGAAGGTGCCTGGGCCGACCGCTACCCGGACAAGCGCCTCCTGAGCGAGGCCGTGCCGACGCACCCGGTGTTCATGCGCAGCCTGCACAGCTTTGCCGGCTGGGTGAACCAAGCCGCCCTCGATCGCCTGGAGATCACAGGACGCACGGAGGTGCCGAGCGGGGGCGAGATGCGCCTCGGCGCCGACGGTGAACCGACGGGCCTCTTTCTGAACCGTGCCGTCCCCCTGGTGGAAGACGCCATCCCGCCCGCCAGCCGCGCCGAACGAACCCGTCAGGTGATGGAAGCGATGTGCCAGATGGCGCAGGACGGCTACGTCACTGTGCACGACGCAGGCATCAATGGCGAAGAACTGCAGATCCTCGAGCAACTCGAGGCGGACGGCCGCCTGCCCCTGCGGGTCTACGCGATGCTCTCCGCCCGCGAGAAGCCCCTGAGCCGCGAGTGGTTGGCGAAGGGACCGCAAACCCTCACCGCGCCGGACCAACGCCTGGCGGTGCGCTCGATCAAGGCCTTCTACGACGGCGCCCTGGGCTCGCGCGGCGCACGCCTGCTCCAGGACTACGCCGATCGCCCGGGCCACCGCGGCGTGAGCGGCAGCCAGTACGGGTTCGACGAGGCCCTGGTGGAGGACCTCATGCGCGCTGGCTTCCAGGTGGGCGTGCACGCCATCGGCGATGCCGGCAACCGCGAGACCTTGAACTTCTTCCAACGGGTCATCGAGTCCTCCCCCGTCGCCGCCCAGGGCCGCCACCGCATCGAGCACGCCCAAGTCCTCCACCCGCAGGACCTGCCGCGCCTGGCCGAACTCGGCATCATCGCGTCCATGGAACCGCCCCACGCGGTGGAGGACAAGACGTGGGCGGAGACGCGCCTCGGGCCCCAACGCATCCGCGGCGCCTACGCGTGGCGTTCACTGCGCGAGAGCGGCGCGCAGCTGGTCTTCAACGCCGACAACCCCGGCTCGGACCACAACATCTTCTACGGCCTGCACGCCGCGGTGACCCGTCGGGACAAGAACCGCCAGCCGCCCGAGGGCTGGTACCCCGAGGAGGCGGTGACGATGGACGAAGCCCTGCGCGCCTACTCGCGGTGGGCGGCCTACGCCAGCTTCCGCGAAGCGCAGACGGGCCTGCTGGCCGAAGGCCGCTGGGCGGATCTCACGGCGCTCACGATCGATCCGTTCGTGGTGGCCGATACGGCCCCTGGTGACCTGCTGGAAGGCGGGATCCGGCTCACGGTGGTCGGCGGCGAGGTCACCTACGATTCGACGGTGCAAAGCGCGGGCAACTGCGGCGCGCCCGCGCGCTGAGGCCGTGGCGGGCTGGCGAAACCCATCAGGCGCCTCATCCAGTCGCCGCTCGAGGTCGAATCTTCAGGTTATGGCTCACTCGAAAACAGACACCGCCTCACCCTCCACGACCTGGCGCTTCGCTGCGCTGGCCGTGGAGTTCGTCGCCTTCAAGGCCGTGTGGCTCGCCTGCGTGCTCGGCGCCGCCCGCGGCCAGCCCTGGCTGGGTCCCGCCGCCTTCGCGTTGAGCGTGCTCGCCCACATTGTCCTGATCCGCCCCCCGGCCCGGGTCTGGTGGCTGGTGGCGGGCTTGAGCGTCGGCGGGTTTGCGGTCGACAGTGCCTTCGCCCTCGGCGACCTGCTTCGCTACGCCGCCCCGGTACCCCTCGACGGCATGGCGCCGATCTGGATCGTCACCATGTGGGCGAACTTCGCCCTGCTCTTCGGCAGCGCCCTGGACTGGTTGCACCACCGCTACGCCCTCGCCGCCGTCATGGGCGCCGTCGGCGGCCCGGCCGCTTACCTGGCCGGACGCAGCCTCGGCGGCGTCACCTTCACGGCGGATATCGCGGTGATCGTCGTCGCCCTCGCCATCGTGTGGGCCATCGCCGTGCCCCTGTGCGGGTTGACGATGCGGCGACTGGCAAGCGCGACCCCTACGCCCGCCGCCTAACGGATCTCCTCGCTCGGCGGCTCCTCGGCATCAGGCGCCGCTAGTGGCACCTCGAGGTGGCTCGGGTACTGCGCGTCGTGGTGCAGCTGGATCGTGGCGACGCGAGCATCCTCCGCGGTCTCGAAACCGAGACGCCCCCCGGAGTTGAAGTTCTTCTGCACGGTCGGATCGTTCAGCGGACTCACGGTCAGGCGGATCTGCGCGCCGGCGGGCAGCTCGCGCGCCTGCCAGAAGAAGCGCTCGAAGACGTAGGGCTCGATCACCCCCGGTTCCACGAGCTTCGGCGCTCCGCTGCGAAAGCGCGCCCGCACGGTGTCCGTGCCCAGCAGGCGCACGGTGGCGTCCGGCAGCACGGCCCAGGCGCGCGCCACCAGGTCCGCGTCCGGCGTGTCCATAGCGAGGTAGAGCGTGAGGCGCAGTTGACCTGCGATACGCATCGGCTCCTCGAGCCGCGGCGTATGGAAGGTCAAGGTCTGCTCTAGGTAGCCTGGGGAAGGATCGTCGATTTCACCGCCGGCGATGAGATCGAACTGATGGGTCTCGGTGATCTCCAGGGCGGACAGATCCAGGGGATCGCTCTTGATCGTGTGCACGGTGGACGCCTTCGGGGGCGCGTCGACCAGCTGCCCCGAACGAAATCCCTCGTAGGCCTCGAAGGCCTTACCCTGCAGGTAGAACTTGCGCGTGCGATCGCTCACCGCCTCGAGGGACTCGGCGTACACCCAACGGTCGGCGCCGGTGAGGTAGTACGCGACGCGATCCTCGAGGAACTCGGGCTTACCACCACGTCCCAGACGCCAATCGAGCCAGTCGAGGTTGAACTGATCCATGTCGAACACGCTGCTCTCATCGAACTCGATCACGCCGCTGGTGCCGAGCTCGGCGGTGGGATGGCGCGTGTCCCCGTGATCCCAGGGGCCGATGACGAGGTAATGCTCGGCTGCGGCTTCCGGTGGTGCGTTCGCTACGTGCTCGCGGTAGTAGCGCAGGGCACCGGGCTGATCGCCGTCGTAGTGGCCGGTGATCGTGAGCACGGGGAGCGTCATCTTCGCGTACTGGTCGACGGTGGGCGTGAGGTGAGCGAAGTCGGGCAGGTCGTTAAGGCCTGCCACCCACTGTTGGAATTGGGCGGAGGGTGCGCCGACGAAGCTGTCCAACTGGGCGAAGGGAAGATAGCGGCGATGGGCCTCGGCGAACTTGCGCTCCCAGTACTCGCCGTCGGCGAACAGCTGCGTGTTGCCCGTGCGGCCGTGGGTGAGTGCCAGCCAACGCGTTAGATAGGCGTAAGAGCCGTGGGGGCCCACCCGCGGGAAGTCCTCGCCGGGGTACGCGGACGCGGTCGGGATCATCGTGAGCAAAGCGTCGGGGCAGTGGCGCGCGGTCATCCACTGGGTCATGCCGCGATAGGAGCCGCCGCGCATGGCGATGCGACCGTCGGACCAGGGCTGGCGGGCGATCCAGTCGATCACCGCACAGGCGTCGGGACCGACATCCGTGAACACCTGCGGCTCGCCGTCCGAGTCGCCGCGGCCGCGACGGTCGAGGCTGACCATGGCGTAGCCGCGGTCGGCGTAGTGGCGGGCGCGACCGTGGGCTTCATCGGAAATGTACGGCGTGACCACCAGCACCGTCGGCACTTCCTCGCGCTCCGCCGGCTTCCACACCGTCGCCGAGAGGGACACACCGTCCGCGGCATCGATCCGCTGATGGAGCCGAACGTCGATGGGCACGTGCTCGACGTCGTTCTCATCCGCCGCAAGCACGGTGGTGGCAACGAGCGCCATTACGGCGATCACCCACGGCCTGCCGCCCCGCGACCACGGGCGTTGCCCATTCGATTCCCGCATAGCCTTGCCTCCCCTTGCTGACCCACCGGCCTCGAGCGTCCGCGCAGTCTGCGGGCCCCATGCCAGCAGAACAAGCGAACCCGAGGGCGACGCGGCACTCGCTCGTACCCGGGAGTCGTCTATCCTTGAGCCGTACCGCCGCTAGCCCCTCGAGGAACGAATGAACAAACGCGACTTTCTGAAGCTCACCGCTGCGACCAGCCTCGGGCTGGCGGCGAATCGCACGATCAGCGCAGCGCCCGCGAGCAGCGAGACCCTGAGCGACATCACGGGCGACGCGAAGCCGATCTCGAGCGCCGAGCGCCTCGCGCGCATCGAGAAGGCGCAGGCGCTGATGGCGAAGCACGGCTTGGACGCGATCTTGCTCGAGGCAGGCTCCGCCCTGGTCTACTTCACCGGCGTGCGCTGGTGGCGATCGGAACGCTTCACCGGCGCGGTGATCCCCCGCGAGGGCAAGCCGACGATCATCACGCCTTACTTCGAGGAGCCGTCGATCCAGGAGAGCCTCGAGGTGAGCGCCGACGTGCGCACCTGGCACGAGAACGAGAACCCCTTCGAGCACGTACGCGAGGTGCTCGCGGACCGCGGCGTGAAGGAAGGCAACCTCGGCATCGAGGAGACGGTGCGCTACTTCATCGCGGACAGCGTGCGGCAAGCCGCCCCCCGCCTCGAGCAACGCTCGGCGAACCCGGTTACCCGCGGTTGCCGCATGATCAAGAGCGCGACGGAACTCGCGCTCATGCAGCGGGCGACGGACGTCACGATGACCGCCTACCGCCACATCTACCCGCGCATCGAAGCCGGCATGAACTCCTTCGACATCTCACAGATGATGACCCAGGCCACCCGCGCCCTCGGCGGCTCGCCGAAGTTCTCCCTGGTGTTGCTGAATGAGGCGAGCGCCTATCCCCACGGCACGCGCCAGGCGCAGACCGTGCGCGAGGGCAGCTTGATCCTGATGGACTGCGGCTGCGAGGTGCACGACTACGAGTCCGACGTCTCGCGCACCTGGGTCTTCGGCGACCCCTCGCCGAAGCAGCGCAAGGTGTGGGCAACGGTGAAGCGCGGCCAGGAGCTCGCCCTCGAGACCGCCAAGGTGGGCGTGCCCGCGGGCAAGGTGGACGAAGTGGTCCGCGCCTTTTACGCGAAGGAGGGCTTCGGCCCGGGCTACCGCACCCCGGGCCTCTCCCACCGCCTCGGCCACGGCATCGGCATGGACGGCCACGAGCCGGTGAATTTCGTCCAGGGTGAACCCACGCCCCTGGCGCCGGGCATGTGCTTCTCCAACGAGCCCGGCATCTACCTATTCGGTGAGTTCGGCGTACGCCTCGAAGACTGCCTGCATATGGAGGAAGACGGCCCCCACCTGTTCTCGGCCCTGACCCCCTCGATCGACGCCCCCTTCGGCTGATCGCGAACCTTGAGTCCCTGCGGGGGTCAGTGAATAGAGACTGACCAACAATTCGGGGGATCGATCATGCGTTTCAGTGCGCTTGCAACCACCTGCCTGACCCTGTGCCTCGGGGCCCACGGCCTAGCCCACGGCGCCGCCGAGTCGCCTTGCATGGAAGGCGACAAGGCCCAGTTCGGTCGCTACGTGGGCGACTGGAAGATCACCGACGAGCAGCTCAGCCAGGACGGCAAGCAGTGGCAGCCCGGCGCCGGGGCACGGTGGATCTTCGAATGCATCGGTGACGGTGTGGCCGTGCAGGACTACTGGCAGCCCAACAGCGGCGGCTGGGGCACCAACCTGCGCACCTACAACGGCGACACTGAGCAGTGGGACATCGTGTGGGCCTCGACCGCGATTGCGGGATTACAGCGCATCAGCGCCAAGCAGGCGCAGGACGGCAGCATCATCATGTCGATCGACTACCCCGCGCCCCCGCAGCCTCGGCGCATCATCTTCTACCCACCGGATGACGCTGGGTGGCGCTGGGCCCAGCAATGGTCCTTCGATGATGGAAAGACGTGGTTCGACGTCTACCGTGTTCAGGCGACACCCTGGGCCGAAGAGTAAGTCGCCGAGACGGGGCGCCGCGATCGTAGCGCCCGCCCCGTCCCGACCGAGCGCTCCGCTAGGGAGCGGGACAGCCAGGCTCTCCGAGGGGATTCTCACCGGGATCGTCCTGCACGATCGGCGGACGCAGGCCGAGCAGCGCCTTGTTGAGCAGCGAGTACGCGGGATCGGTCATCCACCCCGCGTTCTGCACGCGGCAGCGCGCCGCCGCCTTCTCCAGATCGCGCAGGAAGATGCGGAAGGACTGGTGGTCGATGGCGAGGCCAGCGTGAGCACAGGACATGTCACGCCCGGTGTAGACGCACGGGCCACCGGAGGCCGCGCACGCGAACTCCACCAGTGAATCGCGCAGGCTCTGCGCCTGCCCCGCGTTGAGCTCGCCGGCGAAGAAGTCGCCGATGCGCTCGTCCTCGACCAGGATCGGCAAGGCCTCGTCGATCCAGCATTCGATGGCCAGTGCACCGCCCAGATCGTCGTAGAGGGTCTGCGCGGACGCACCCGTGGACAAGACCCCGCAGAGGATGGCACCCGCAAGGGCGAAGATTCGATGACGCAACATGGCACAGCTCCTGTGTGTGGTAGGGAATCGCGGACAAGGCCCCCAAAGACCCTCTCCTCTCCCTACCTGCGCGATCGGAGGTCGTGGCAGCTCACGGGCCGCCCTTGACCCCTTACCTGCACCTCCGGACACTGCGAGGCCGGAGGCGCCGTGCGCCCCCACTCCCGTTCCGTACGAGGCGCCATCTCCGGTGAGTTCCGCTCCGATCCATCCGCCCAGCGACTCGGCGATCGCCGCCGCCGCCGCCGCGCTGCGCGCCGGGGAACTGATCGCGATGCCCACGGAGACGGTGTACGGCGTGGCCTGCGACGCCACCAACGCCGAGGCGATCGCCCGCCTCTACGCGGCCAAGGGTCGGCCGCACTTCAACCCGCTGATCGCCCATGTGCCGTCGCTCGCGAGCGCCCACCACGAGGGTGTTTTCGATCGCCGTGCGCTCGCCCTCGCCGAGCAGTGCTGGCCTGGCCCCCTGACCCTCGTGCTCCCGGTGCAGCGGGCGGGACGGGTCGCCGAGCTCGCCCGCGCCGGCCTCGACAGCATCGCCCTTCGCGTACCCGCCCACCCCGTGGCGCAGGCCCTCCTGAACGCCTTCGAGGGCCCCGTGGCCGCCCCCTCCGCCAACCGCTCAGGCCGCCTGAGCCCGACGCGAAGTGTCGATGTGGCGACGGAACTCGGCGACGCCCTCACCTTGATTCTGGACGGCGGGGAGCCCCGCGTCGGACTCGAGTCGACGATCGTCGCCGCCCTCCCGGACGCCCCCTTGCGAATCCTCCGTCCCGGCGCCTTCGACGCCCCCACCTTGAGCGCCATCGCCGGCGAACCCGTGCACGAGCAGGCGAGCGACGATACGTCCATCGTCGCGCCGGGACAGCTGAGCTCCCACTATGCACCTAATGCTTCGGTTCGCTTAAATGCAACGCACGCGGAGGACAGCGAGGTGTTGCTGGGCTTCGGGCCGGATGTACCGCCCGGTGCGACCAACCTCTCCCCCGGTGGCGACACCACCGAGGCAGCCGCCAAGCTCTACCGATTGCTCCGCGAGCTGGACGCGACCGGCGCGCAGACGATAGCGGTGATGCCCATCCCCAACGAAGGCCTCGGTGTTGCGATCAACGACCGCCTGCGCCGGGCAGCCGCCCCGCGCCCGGTCGAGGGTGAGCCCTAAGCGGCGTTGAGGCGCGACGGATCGCCGCCGCTGTGGGCCAGCAGGCGCGGGTCCATGATCCGACGCCACAGGGGCGGCACGAGCGCCACCAAGAGCATGGCCGTGTAGCCGGCGGGCAAGGCAGGTGCGTCGGCCTGGTGACGCAACGCCTGGTAGCTTCGCGACCAGTGCGCGTGGTGGTCCGAATGGCGCTGCAGGTGATAGAGCATCAGGTTCGACATCACGTGGTTGCTGTTCCACGAGTGACGTGGCTGCACGCGCTCCAGGCGGCCCTCACCGTCGCGCCGGCGCAGCAACCCGTAGTGTTCGATGTAGTTCACCCCCTCGAGCAGGGAGAACCCGATCACCGCCTGTGCCAGCAACAACGGCAGCACCGCCGCGCCCAGCCAGAGGCAGGTGACCACGAACAAGGCGAGCGTGAGCGCCAGCCCTTGGAGCACCTGGTTGCGCCAATGCCACGCCCCGCACCCCTCCCGACCCAGGCGCTGCTGCTCCAGACGCCACGCCGAAGCGAAGCCGCCGAAGACCGTGCGTACCCAAAAGCCGTAATAGGTCTCGCCGTAGCGCGCGCTGGCAGGGTCCTCTCGCGTGGCGACGCGCACGTGATGTCCCCGATTGTGTTCGACGTAGAAGTGCCCGTAGGCGGTCTGCATCAGGGCGAGCTTCGCCAGCCAGCCGCTCACGGCACTCGGCTTGTGGCCGAGCTCGTGGGCCACGTTGATCCCGCCCCCGCCGATGAGCCCGAGGGAGAGGATCAGCCCGAGGGACTCGGTCCAACCCAGGGTACCGTTCACGAAGGTGAACACGCCCCACGCGAAGCAGGCGTACTGCGCCGGCAGGTAGGCGATGAGGACGGCGCGGTAGAAGGGATCGCGTTCGAGCGATGGCACCTGCGACTCGGGTGGGTTGTGGCGGTCCTCCCCAAGCCACGCGTCGAGCAGCGGCACCAGGCCGTACGCGTATATCGGTAGCAGGTACCAGAAGACGGTGAGGCCGGTGCGCTCGGCGAGCAGCCCGCCTAGCGGCGGCAGCAGGGTGATCACCAGGCCGAGCGGCCACAGGTACCGCTTGCGATCACGCCAGGGCTTACCGTCCTGCACCACGTCTGCTGCGTCGCTCATCCGCGTACCTCACCCGCCACTCCATCGTCGTGGGGTCAGTGTAGCGCGGGCGCGAGGGCATCGCCCCCGTCACGACGTTACCGTGACGACTAGGCCTGGCTGAGCGCGAGTCGCGCCAGGGCCCAGGTGACGAAGACCAGCTGCGCCACGTTGATGATCACCGAGAGGCGATGGCCGCGTTGGAAGCGCGCCCCCGCCTGCGAGTCGCCGGCAAGCTGCGCATCGCGAGCAGCGTTGATCGACGGCACCAGGAGCTGGCGCACCAGCAGGGTGGAGATGGCAACCGCAAGCAAGCCCCCGGCCACCACCACGTGAGGGTGAAAGCACACCGCCGCGATCGCGGCACTGACGATCATGAAGAGGTAGTAGCCAGGAAACAGTGCGCGCAGGAAGTTGCCCGCGGACTCACCGTCGAGGACACGGAACACCCGCGGCGCCACCACCGCCGGAAAGAACACCATGGCACCGAACAGCGCGCCCAACGCCCACCATCCCACCACCTGCATCGCCTGAGAGATCATCACTGCCTGCCTCGTCTACCACGCCTTTCGGCGCGCGACACTAACATGCCGGGCTCGCGATCAGCAGCGCCCTGCGCTGCCGGCTTTGCGACTCAAGAAACGCAGGCCCCCGGGCGCCGGTGCCCCGGCTCCGGGCAGGCCCTGGAGCGGGCCTGCCCAGCGGCCTCGGCGACTCAGAGTGAGCGCGCCGCGTCCTCGATGATGCGGTCGGTGCCGGCGGAGATCACGATGCGCTGAGGCGCAGCGTCTCGCACGGCCACGTAGTCATTGATGGTCCACGGTGCGCTGACCTCACGCGCCTGAGACAGGGAAACCGGCTGGGCCGTTGCCGCCTGGTCGATGGCACTGGCGAAGTCATCGGCGAAGGCGTTGCCGACCAGAACGAGCGACAGGGCAGCGAAGCGAATTGCGTTGGTCATGATATAGCTCCTAAGTGTCTTGCTAGGCGGTGACGCAGCCGGGTGGCCGCCACCGCGAATGTGGGAGCAATGATGAGCCAACCCCTCTGAGAAGAGAAATCGATTATTTTCATGTAATCGATACCCTCTGACTATCATTCGCCAGTATCGTGCAATTTCAGCGAGTTACCGCACCCCATGAGCGCATCTACGGACTCCAACCGCTCAGCACGCCGCGTCCCAACAGAATTCGGCGCCCATTGAACTGATGCTGATCGCCGATCCGTCACGCGTCGAGCCTTCAACGCCCGCCGTAACTAAACGCAAGACCCGCGCAACCGATCCGTGCACCTGCGTTGCGTCCGATCCACTTCGTGCGTTGGGACGAGACGTCAGGGATCGTTGGTTCACCAAGGAGACACCCAATGAAACGCATCCTGCCCCTGCTCGCGACCGCCGCCGCCCTCGCCCTGACCGCACCGGCCTTCGCCGATGACTGGACGTCGGTACTGAAGAAAGCTGATGCCAATGACGACGGCATGATCGACAAGCTGGAAGTGATGAACTTCGCCGATCCGCTCAGCGCGCCTGGCTTCAAGCCGTTCTTCGCCGTGCACTTCGACCAGATCGACAAGAACGGCGACGGCATGCTCGAAATGGCTGAGGTGAAGCGCGCGATGAAGGCGATGAAGCTGAGCGACGCCCAAATCGCTTCCATGTTCAGCAAGCGTATTTACGACGGCCTCTGATCCGCCGCCAGGCTGAGTAGCAGAAGCGAGTCCGCCGTCGACGATGACGGCGCGACTCCCCTCAGCGGCTGGAACTGTCAGCTGGCTGGAGTGAGGCTTGCGCCAGGGCGATGGCACGCGCGAGCTGCGGGTCGGCCCCGGCGCTGTAAGGCAAGCGGCGGTCCACCACGATATCGGGGCGCACGCCCTCGCCCTCCAGGGTTCGCCCGTCCACCGTGACGGCCGCCACGGCCAGGTAGAGCAGGCTGTCGTCGAGCAGGACGAACGGGCGGCCCGCCGTCACTGCCCCCGCCGTCTGCTCGCCCACCACGGGCACCCCATGGGCCTGAAGCGTATGCGCCAGCACTTCCTTGCCGCTACGCGTACCGCCATCCACCAGCACCACCAGGGGCTTCACCCAATGATCGTTATAGGTGCTCTCCTCGCCCGTGCGTGAACGCATCGCCAAGGTGGCGGTGCGGGCCAGGAAGTAGTCCGCATAGGAGGGGTCTGCCCCGCCCCAGCCTCCGCGCAGATCGAGCACCAGCGCGTCCGCCTCGGCGAAGGGTGGCTGGCGCAGCAGGGAACGCAGGGCGTCGTGGTACTGGATGCCGGCGTAGGACCACATCGGCACGTGGGCGATTCGCACACCGGGGGTGGGTGCGAGCACCTGCGCACTGCGCTGCAAGGCGTCGAGGAACATACGCGCAGGACGCAAGCGCTCCACGATCACCGGCACCGTGATCACCGGGCCCTGGGGCGAGCGTCGAACCCCCAAGGCCACGGCACTTCCCGCCTTAGCGCGGAAGGGTTCGACCTCATCGAAGGGCTCGCCGTCCACGGTGAGCAGCTCGTCCCCCACCAACAGATCTTCATCGCCGGCGAGATGGACGGCGCGGTAGCGTCCGCTGACGAACACACGACCGTCCACGCGGCGCACGGCGATAGGCAGGCCCTCGTAGCTGACCACGCCATCTCCACCGGCGAAGTGGCGCTCGCGCAGGGCGGGAAACTGCTCGCCGAAGATCCCGAGGAGCTGATACCAGGCGGTATCTCGCGGTGTGTAGTGGCTCGTGTGGGAGGTGTGCAGCCCCGCGAGCATCGCGTTGATCGCGGCGCTCGCCTGCGTCGGGTCCGCCGTGCTGGGCAGGGGCGCCACGTGCTCGGCGAACGCTCGCTGCCACGCCGGGCCGGTCACGGCGAGGGGGTCGAGAAAGTGCTCGCCGACCAGGTGCCACGCCTGGGTGGCCGCGAGGGACGAGAGACTGGGAATGGCTGATGGCGCCACAGCATCGGGCAGCGTGAGCCGCAAAACCGAAGCCTGCCCCGGCGGTGAGGGCACGCTCAGTACGTAGAGGTTGTCGTACTCATCATCTTCTATAGGCGGCGCCGGTTGCTCACCGCCGAAGGCGTCCACCAGGCTCGGCAAGGTGTTGCTGTGTCCCACCACCAGCACCGTGCCGCCGGCGTGCTCGGTCAACACACGAGCGGCGATCGCCTCGCTGTCACGCGGGTCGTAGGCGCTGATCGCCACGCCCGCGAGCACCGCGAGGGGTCGAGCCGTCTCGCGCGTTCGCTCGTAGGGCGAGGCGTAGACAGCGTCGACGGACGCGGTCACTTCGGCGCGAGCAAGTAGCTGGGCGATCGCCTCCGCGCGTGCCTGACCCGCCGCGGTGAGCGGTGGATCGCCCGGCGGCGTGCTGCCCTTCTCCGCGTGTCGCACGAGGATCACCGTGGTCAACGGGGAGCCTGACGCCTGCGCCGCGACGTCGGTCGCTACCTCATCCCCGACGGCGCGGCCGACGAGCAGGCACACGAGGCACAGCGCCCAACCGCCAGCGCCCAGCCGCCTCATGGGGCTTCTCCGTGGGAGAGCGCCCTGCGCTCGCCCGGGGTCACGAAGGCATCGCCCCCCAATGCCTCGCGGTAGGCCTTCGGATCAGCCTGCGCAGCGGCCGGTACATGGATGCCGATCACCGCGCGCGCATCGATCCGTTCGAGGATGGCGCGCCCTTGCATGCCGCGCAGGAACCACGCCGGCGGAAACAGGGCAGCGGCCTCACCGGCCGCCTGCCAGAGCGGAAAATGCGGGGCGAAGTTGTCGAGCACAGGATCCGCATCGCCGAAGTGCATCACCGTCAGCGCATCGTCCAGCGTGACGCGAAACACCAGGTTCTGCAGCCCCGCGAAGCGCTGGGGATTGGCGTGCGGCACGGCCACCACATGCACGCTCAAGCCGTCGACCGTCGTGCGCGCCGGTGCATCACCCGGCTGCGAGGCGAAGACGGTCACGCGGCTCAGCAGGTCTTCGTCCGCCCCGGCCTGGGCCAACGCGCCCTTCACGGCCCGCGGCCCGAACACCCGCACCTTCGGCTGCGCCTGCAGGTAGCCGAGCACTCGCTCAGCGCCGAAATGATCGCCGTGGACATGACTGACGAACAACGCGCTGACCCCGTCGAAGGGAGGCTCCGCCGCGTTGATGTCGGCGTAGACCTCATCGGACGGCACCACGTAGTTGCCGTAGGACTGATCGAAGAGCGCATCGAACAGCACGCCGTGCGCCCCGTGGGTGACGAGCACGCCCTCGTTGCCAACGTACTCGGCAGCGCCCGGCGCATGGCTTCGGGCGACCGCCCCGAGCAGTACGAGCAAGCACAGGCCCAGCGAGCCGGCCTTGGCGAGGGTGTTGGGTGGGATCATCGCGCCTCCGTGCGGCATTCGCACCAGATCTACTTCGGTGCGAACAGCATAGCGCGCTTCGATCGTGCGATGATTTGCGGACGAAGAGGCTCGGAGCAGCAACGTGACTAGGGGCAAAAAGTACCCGCGTATTCTTCAACGAACCTGCGGGACAGCACACTAGCGTGGACGGCGGTCAGATTCTGATTCTGGGCAAGCTGGCGCTCACCTTCGGCATCCTGATCGGATGGCCGCTATGGGACATCATCAGCCTTGAGCGCAAGCGACGGCGGGAGGGCCGCCCGCGAGCCACTTGGCCGGTGCCCGCCCCCTCACCTGGCAAAGACGAGGGAGCCGACGACTGAGCGCTTGGCGCTCAGGCCTTCGGGGGGCCGTAGTAGCCGGCTTTCTCCGCCTGCGCCTCGCGTAGCATCAACGCGCCCTGGACCACACGTTCGTGCAATCCCTCGGCACCCGCCTCGATGTGCTTGAGCAGGGCATCGCGCATGCGCGGATCCCAGTAGCAGCGGAAGTGGTTGCGCAGGCCCTCCAGCGCACGCTCCGCCGGGTACGGGGAGAAGAAGTCCCCGATCTGGTTGGCCATAGTGATCAGCTGGCCCATCTCGATCACCTCATCCTTGGGCGCTGCGTTGGCCGTAGCCGCTGCCACACCATTCTCTACGCTCGCCATCAGGACACCTCCTCCAACACTTTTTCACCCTCGCCAGACTTGTCAGGCGAGGGCGTCTCGTTCAGGTCCGCCCGTGCCACGTCCACGGCGGTCACCTTGTACTCGGGGCAGTTCGTCGCCCAGTCGGACTGATCGCCCGTGAGCGCGTTGGCCTTGGTCACCGCGTGGTGGAAGGTGGTGTAGACCACGCCGGGATTCACCCGCGTGGACTCCTTCACCCGCAGGCGCGTGGAGCCGAAGCGACTGCTGACTTGCGTGAGATCGCCGTCCTTGAGACCGCGGGCATCCATGTCGTCGCGTGCCATCTCGAGGACATCTTCGGGATGCCATTGCGAGTTGGCAGTGCGGCGGGTCTGAGTGCCCACGTTGTACTGGCTCAGGATACGTCCCGTGGTCAGCAGCAGGGGATAGAGTTCGCTCACCTTCTCGCGCGTGGGCACGAAGCCCGTGAGCATGAAGGTGCCGCGGCCGTTGGCGCGCGGGAACTTCTCCCGGTGCAGGACGGGCGTGCCCTCCGGGGCGTTCACGTCAACCGGCCACTGGGCCGAGCCTACGCGATCGATCAGGTCGAAGCTGGCGCCGCTGTACGCGGGCGACAGGCGCGCGAGCTCGTCGAGCACCTCACCCGAGTGGGCATACTCTACCTCGTAGCCCATGGCGTGCATGAGCTTCACCGTCACCTCCCAATCCTGATAGCCGGCGAGGGGCTCGGTGACCTTGCGTACGCGGCTGATGCGCCGCTCGGCATTGGTAAAGGTGCCGTCCTTCTCGAGTGAAGAGGACCCGGGCAGGAAGACGTGCGCGTACTTGGAGGTCTCGTTCAGGAACAGGTCCTGCAGGATCACGCACTCCATGTTGCGCATGGCCGCGATGATGTGATTCTGGTTCGGATCGGACTGCACCGGATCCTCGCCCATGATGTACATGCCCTTGAAGTGGCCGGCGAGGGCCGAGTCGAACATGTTGGGCAGGCGCAGGCCGGGTTCGCCGTCGAGCTTCACGCCCCACTCGGCCTCGAAGCTCTCGCGCGTGGCGTCGTCGGTGACGAAACGGTAGCCGCTGAACACGTGCGGCCAACTGCCGAGGCAGCTGCCGCCCTGCACGTTGCCCTGGCCGCGCAGCGGGTTCACGCCCACGCCGTCGCGCCCGAACATGCCGCAGGCGAGCGCCAGGTTGCCGAGGCACATCACGCCCGTCGAGCCCTGCGAGTGCTCGGTCACGCCCAGGCCGTAGTAGACCGTGCTGCGCGGACCGCTCGCGTAGATGCGCGCGGCGCGACGGATGTCTTCCGCATCTATATTGGCGATCTTGGCCACGTTCTCCGGCGAGTATTCCTCGCTCGACACGAACTCGGCCCAGTGCTCGAACTCCTCCCACTCGCAGCGCGAGCGGATGAACTCGGGGTCGTGCAGGTTCTCGCGCACGATGACGTGGGCGATGCTGTTGAGCACGGCCACGTTGGTGCCCGGTCGCAGGGCCAGGTGCACGTCGGCGCGGCAATGGGGGCTGTCGACGGTCTCCGTGCGGCGCGGGTCGATCACGATGAGCTTGGCGCCCTCGCGGATGCGACGCTTCATCGCCGACCCGAACACGGGGTGGCCTTCGGTCGGGTTGGCGCCGACGACCATGATCACGTCCGCCTGCAGCACCGAATCGAAGTGCTGACTGGCGGCGCCCCAGCCCACGGTGGCCGACATGCCGAACTGCGTCGGCGAGTGGCAGATACGCGCGCAGTTGTCGATGTTGTTGTTGCCCATGACGGCGCGCGCGAACTTCTGCGTGAGGAAGATCTCCTCGTTCGTGCAGCGCGAGCTCGACACGGCGCCCACGGACTTGCGTCCGTACTTGGCCTGGATGCGCTTGAGCTCCGAAGCGGCGTAGGTGAATGCCTCGTCCCAGCTCACCTCCTGCCAAGGATCGTCGATGCTCTTGCGGATCATCGGCGAGATCACGCGGTCGGGGTGCTGCCAGTAATCGTAGGCGAAGCGACCCTTCACACAGCTATGACCGTGGTTGGCCTTGCCTTCCTTCCACGGGGTCATGCGCACGATCTCGTTGCCGATGGTCTCGGCCTTGAAACCGCAGCCCACGCCGCAGTAGGCGCAGGTGGTGATGACTTCTCTTTCCGGCTTGCGCGGATTAGGCACGCTCGTATCCTCCGGGGAACAGGCTCTTCTCGACCAGCGCGTGGCTCGGGCAGGCCTGCACGCAGGCGCCGCAGCTCACACACTCGGACTCCATAAACGGTTGGTCCTGACTCGCGGCCACCTTCGAATCGAAGCCGCGGCCTTGGATGGTCAGGGCGAAGGTGCCCTGCACTTCCTCGCAGGCGCGTACGCAGCGGCTGCAGACGATGCACTTGGCGGGGTCGAAGAGGAAGTAGGGGTTGGATTCGTCCACGGCGAGGTCGAAGTGGGTTTGCCCTTCGCCGTAGGGGTGGGCTTCGACGCCGATCTGCTCGAGGGACTTGTGGAACTCGCTCCAGCCGTCGGGGATCTCCGCCTCCGGAAAGTCGGAGAGGTAGAGCTCCATGACGCCCTGGCGCAGCTCCGTGAGCCGCTCGGACTGGGTGCTCACCACCATGCCCTCCTCCACCAGCGTGGTGCAGCTGGCAGGCGTACCGCGGCGGCCTTCGATCTCCACCAGGCAGACGCGACAGCTGCCGAAGGACTCGAGCATGTCCGTGGCGCAGAGCTTCGGCACCTCACGCTGCGCTTCGGCGGCCGCCAGCATCACGGAGCTACCCTCGGGCACGGTAACTTCCCTACCGTCCACGGTCAGGGTCACGGGCTTACCCTCGCGCGGCGGCGTGCCGTAATCGACACCCTCGCGGAGGTTTCTTACTTCATTCCACATGTTCTCACTCCACCCCGGCCGGGGCGGGCTCCTCACTCGGGGTGATGCCAAAGTCTTCGGGGAACTGGCGCAGGGCCGACAGCACCGGCAGCGGCGCCATGCCGCCGAGGGCGCAGAGGCTCGCGTTCTCCATCACGTCGCACAGCTTCAGCAGTTGCGCGTGGTTCGCGTCCACGTCCTCGCGGCGAATGATCTTCTCGATGAGTTCGCGGCCGCGGGTGGAACCCACGCGACAGGGGGTGCACTTGCCGCAGCTCTCGATGGCGCAAAACTCCATGGCAAAGCGCGCCTGCTCAGCCATGTCCACCGTGTCGTCGAAGACCACGACGCCGCCGTGGCCGACGATGCCGAAGTGCTTCTGGAACTCTTCGTAGTCGAGCGGCAGATCGAAATGGCTTGCGTCGAAGTAGGCGCCGAGGGGGCCGCCGACCTGCACCGCGCGGGCCGGTCGGCCGCTGGCCGTGCCGCCGCCGAAGTCGTCGATCAGCTCGCGCAGGGTGACGCCGAAGGCCTTCTCCACCAGGCCGGGCGTGCGCAGGTTGCCGGCGAGCTGGATCGGCAGGGTGCCGCGCGAGCGGCCCACGCCGTAGTCCTCGTAGTACTTGGCGCCCCTATCGAGAATGATCGGCACGCTCGCCAGGGAGATGACGTTGTTGACGACCGTGGGCATGCCGAAGAGGCCCTTGAGTGCCGGCAGCGGCGGCTTCGGGCGAATCATGCCGCGCTTGCCCTCGAGGGAGTCGAGCATCGACGTCTCCTCGCCGCAGATGTAGGCGCCCGCGCCGACGCGCACTTCCATGTCGAAGCTGGTGCCCGAGCCCTGGATGTTCTCGCCGAGCCAACCCGCCTCGCGGGCGATGTCGATGGCCGCGCGCAGGGTGCGGATGGCGTGGGGGTATTCCGAGCGCAGGTAGACGTAGCCGTAGTCGGCGCCGACGGCGCGGGCGGCAATGGTCATGCCCTCGATCAGGGCCAGCGGATCGCCCTCCATGATCATGCGATCGCTGTAGGTGCCCGAGTCGCCCTCGTCAGCGTTGCAGGCGATGTACTTGCGCTCCGCCTTCGCGCCGAGCACGGTGTTCCACTTGATGCCCGTCGGGAACGCGGCGCCACCGCGACCGCGCAGGCCGGAGCCTGTGACCTCGTCCACGATCTCCTGCGGGCTCAAGGTCAGGGCGCGCTTGAGCCCCTTGTAGCCGTCGTTGGCGATGTAGTCTTCGATCGATAGGGGATCGGTGATACCCACGCGCGCGTAGGTGAGTCGCTCCTGGCGCTTGAGCCAAGGGATCTCATCGGTGGGGCCCAGGCTGAGCGTGTGCTCGGCGCCGTCCAGGAAGCCCGCCTCGAACAGGGCGGGGATATCCTCGGCGCGGACCGGACCGTACGCGTGGCGTCCCCTCGCGGTGGACACCTCCACCATCGGCTCCAGCCAGAACATGCCGCGGCTGCCGTTACGCACCAGCCGAACGACCTGCCCGCGACGTTCCGCCTCTTCGGCGATGGCCTTTGCCGTGGCGTCGGCGCCGAGGGCGAGTGCGCCCGCATCCCCGGGCACGTAGACGGTGATCGCAGTGCTCATGAGTCCGTGCCCTCCGACGCCTCGGAGAGGCGAGCCAGGACGTCGCCGGGGGTGGCGCGGCCGATCAGGTCCTCATCGATCATCACGGCCGGTGAGCAGGCGCACATGCCGAGGCAGTAGACCGCGTCGAGGGTGACGGCGCCATCGGCCGTGGTCTCACCAAGCTTGCAGTTGAGTTCCGCCTCCAGGTCCGCCGTGAGCTGACGGCTACCCATCGCTTGGCAGGACTCCGCCTGACAGATCTTTAAGGTGCGACGGCCGCCGGGCTTGCGGCGGAAGTCGTGGTAGAAAGTGATGACGCCATGCACCTCGGCGCGGGAGAGATTCAGGGCGTGGGCGAGTTGCGGCACGCTGTCCGGGGGCACGAAACCGAGCGCATCTTGCACATCGTGGAGAATCGGCAGTAGGTTGCCCGCCACGCCCTTCCAACTGTCGAGGATGGCGGCCACCTTGGCGTAGTCGTACGTGGTGGGCACGCTCGGCGCCTGCCGTTGCCGTCTGCCCATTCGATCGTTCTTCACTGCCACCCCCCGGTAGCCTTTGCTGCACTGCATTCGCGTGCCGGGCTGGACCGCATGAGCGCGGTGGGGCGCTGAGCGCTAACAGATCGGCACTGGCTCTACGCCAATCACGATAGGGGCTACGTGCACGGACGGCTAAGTGAAAGATCAAACCAACCGATAGGCCGCTTCAATGGTGCGCTGCGCTGTGTGATCGCCTTCGCAGAAAGGCCGCGTGGGCCCGTGCGATGAAGCACAGTTCTAGGGTGTCGGCGAGCCGTCCGTAGGATAGGTGACCAGCGCTCGCGCGAGCTCGGCGAGGGCTGCCGCCACCGGCGCGAGGGGGTCGCGCGCAGCCACCACCAGGCCGATCGCGGGCTCGACGATGGGGTCGACTAAGTCTAAGGCGACTACCTGGCCGTCGACCGGCAGGATGCCCAGCAAGGATCGAGGCACGATGCTGGCCCACTCGCCTGAGTTGATCAGGGGCACCAAGGCGGCGGCCGAGTCCGTCTCGATCGCCGGCGATAAGGTCACGCCGGCGGCGGCCAAGGTCTCATCGATGATTCGACGATTCTGCATCTCGGGCGCCAGCAGGCAGTAACGCAGATCCGGCACGTCGCGCCACGCTATCGAGCCGGCACTGGCGATCGCGTGCTGCTTGCCGAGCAGCAGCACGTAGCGCTCCTTGAAGAGGGGGAACTCGCGCACGTTCGAGGCGTTGGTGAGGCCCAGGTAGTTAATGCCAGCGTCGAGCGTGTGCGCTTCGATCCCGCTCAGGATCTTCGATGACGAGGACGATCGCAGGGTCAAGCGCACGCGCGGGTGGGCGTCGGCGTAGGCGTTGAGCAGGATCGGCAACATCGGGATGGCCGTGGGCACGGCGCCCATGCGCAGCTGCCCCTGCAATTCCCCGCGCAGGCGCGCGGCCTCCTGCTTGAGCCCATCGCACTCGTCGACGATGCGCTGGGCCCACTCCAGCACCCGTTCCCCCTCCGGCGTAAACCCCTCGAAGCGCTGCCCGCGGAACACGAGCAACACGCCCAT
>JBCBZW010000084.1 GCA_039815145.1 Pseudomonadota bacterium | reverse complement strand
TGACGGCGAGAGCGAGCAATGGCAGACCGTACAGCGCACCAACGACAGCTACATCGACAACCTCTACCTCGGGACGAGCAAGGCCCGGGTGGTCGCCGACCTCGGCCAACCCGACTTCAAGGAGGCCTTCGACCGCCACGGCGACGTGTTCGAAGTGCTCTACTACCGCACCCACCATCGCAAGAGCGACGGCAAGACCACCAAAGAGGAGACGACGCCGCTGGTGTTCGTCGACGGGATCCTGGTCGGCTACGGCGAGTCAGCAATCGACAAGGCGACGGCCAACCTGGCACGGGGCTACTGACGCCCGCGGGCGACCGGCATTCGACGGTCTACCGAATCTCGATAATAGGTAACCAACGCTCCGTCGGGTCCATCTCGTAGCGCTCGATCGGGGGTAGCGGGTGCGCCGTCGGATCTTCCGGCGGCGCCGCTAGCAGGTTGAGGTCAACCGCCTGCGCTGCGCCTGCGATCACGCCGTCCTTCAGCGCCATGTCGAAGTACACGCCGTTCCACAGCTTGGCGCCGAACTCGCTCGGCTGCTTGAACATGAAGAGCAGGTCGAGGGCCATCCAGCCGAAGTCCTCGGCGCTGACCAGACGGGGGTTCTCGTAGGGGTAGGCGAGGTGGCACATGAGCTCCTTGGCGCTCTCCAGGCACTTCATCTCCTTCATGGAGAGGAAGAAGTCCTTGAACGTCTCGTAGTCCATGGCCAGCACGTAGCGGTAGTGACCGTCCTTTTCGCTCGCGGGCGTGAAGGTGGCGGTGCCGATCACGTGCTCCTCCCCGGCCTGGCTGAGGAGCACGATGTCGCGCTCGCCCGTGGGGAAGGTCGCCGCTATCGCAGAGCTCGCCAGTACGCAGCCGATGGTGATGGCGGCTCGCGCCCAGTGATGCGCGGATTGTAGTGCTCGCCTACTCAATGCCTTACCGTCTCCTCATCGCCATAGCGTCGATGTAACGGACCGTGCCGCTAAAGGTGGCGAGGCCCCTCGCGGACGAGTATCGCATGCCGGCCACTACGTACGGCACCGCGCTGGGTGATCAGTCCCGGGGCTGCTGCGACAGCTGTGCCTCGATCTCGGCGGTGTCCAACACCTCGAAGCTCCGGGCGAGAAACCCCTCGTTCTGGGCGCGCACCACCGCGTCTGCGGCGCCATCATCCGCATCCACCGTGCCGTGGGCATCCTTGGCAACGCAGACGGCGTAGCCGAGCTCGGCGGCATCGAACGCGGTGTTGGCGACGCAGTGCTGGCTCCAGATGCCGCAGACCACCAGCCGCTGTGCTCCCATCTCGCCGAGCACGGTGTGCAGGTCGGTGCCTTCGAAGCCGCTGGAGCCTAGCTTGTAAACCACGGGTTCATCGTCCCGAACCGCGAGCACCGGATGCAGCTCCCAGCCGTGTTGATCCTTCGAGTAGGGGCGACCCGGCATCGCGCAGGTTTGCAGGTACAGGATGCCGGCACCCGCGGCGCGGTAGACCTGTAGCAGCCGCACCGTATTGTCGAGCACGCTCTGACCGCGATTGATGGGCGGGGTGATCTTGCCGTCGAAGGCGACGAGCTGCATATCGACGACGACGAGTACGCTGGGGTGCTGCATCGTGTCAGCATCGCGCGGTGTCTTGCCGAGGGCAACCCAACTTCTATATCGCCGTTGGGGGTGACCCACGTGGGGTGCGAAGGGTAGGGTGAGGGCGTATCGAGCCTTGCGTGCATTCCAGTCGGCGGCGAGGCGGTGACTATGGCAACACAAGGACGTTTCCGTGCTATTACGTAACACCCGCTTCCACATCGTGAGCGCCTTGCTCGCGACAAGCCTCCTGGCCCCCAGCGCCAACGCGCAGATCGACGAGTTCATCGACGCCGGCCGCGGCCTCGTGCAGGTGCACCTGCCGCCCGCCATCAACGACGGCGACCCGCTGCCGCTGATCATCCAGCTGCACGGCTACGGCGGCGACGCCAACAGCCAGGAGGATTTCTTCCGCCTGATCCCCGAGTCCGATGCGCGCGGCTTCATTCTCGTTACCCCCGACGGCCTGCCCGATCTGTTCGGGCTGCAGTACTGGAACGGCACCGACGCCTGCTGCGCGTTCTTCAGCAACCCGGACGACTCGGGTTACCTGCGCGGCCTGATCGACGTGGCGCAAGCCGCCTATTCGGTGGATCCCAAGCGCATCTACTTCACCGGCTACTCCAACGGCGGCTTCATGTCGCACCGGATGGCCTGTGATCATGCCGACACCGTGGCCGGTGTGTTCAGCTTCGCCGGGGCCCAGTGGGAAGACCCGATCGACTGCGTCGCCTCCGAGCCCGTGCACGTGGCACAGGTGCATGGCACCGCCGACACGGTGATCCAGTACGACGGCGGCTGCATCCCGGGCGCCGGTTGCTACCCGAGCGCCCGCGGCACCGCCGAGACCTGGGCCGGCATCAACGGCTGTGAGCTGCAGCCGCAGCTCGTGCGGCCGCTCCGCGACCTGGTGGAGGAGCGTGCGGGTCGCGACACCTTCGTGCAGGAGTACCCTGGCTGCGCGACGGGTGGGTCAGCGCAGCTGTGGACCATTCCGGGCACGACGCACTTCCCCGATTGGCGCGAGACCTTCCCGCGTCAGCTGGCGCAGTTTCTGTTGAGTCGCGCCAAGCCCTGAGCGACCCACGCTCACTCGAGCGTCGCGACGCGCCGCCGGTACCAATCGGACAACGCGCGTCCGATGGCATACGGCTGATCCTCTTGCACGAAGTGGCTGCCGACCCCGATGTAGGCCACTTCGATGTGCTTCGCGCGTGCCGTCCAATAGTCGGCGGTGCTCGGCGGGTTGAGCGATCCCGGGCGGGCGTAGAGGAACAGCCAGGGCAGGTCTGTCTGCTCGAGCCACTGGTTGTAGGCGGACACCAACTCGTGGGTGCGCGCGGGGATGCCGCCGATCGGCATCATCTCGGGCCACATCGCAAGAAACCGCCTGGAGGCCGGCGTGCGAAAGGGCGCGCGGTAGCGCTCGTGAATGCTCGGGCGCAGGGGACGCACGATGGCCTGCGGTAGGGCTGACTCGATGAAGTAGTTGTCGTCGATGATGGCCTGGCGGCCGCTGACCGGCTCCCGCACCTTGCGAAAGAAGGCGGCCGTCCCGCGTCGCAAGGCCTCGTAGCTCGTCGCCGGCTTGGTGGGGGCGACGATCGCCTCCATGGTGGCGATGGCTCGGACCTTGTTCGGATGCAAGCGCGCGTAGTGCAGACCGAGGGCCGAGCCCCAGTCGTGCATGACGAGCGTCAGGGGATCCAGGTCCATCGCGGCGATGAACGCGGCCAGCTGCTGATAGTGCTCCTCAAAGCCCAGCGCCGATGCGGGCATTTCGGAGTCTCCGAACCCCACGAGATCCACGGCGATGACGCGCCCTTGCCCCTCGAGGTGCGGCATGACGTTGCGCCACAAGTAGGAAGAGGTGGGTACCCCGTGCAAGAACAGGATGGGATCGCCTTCGCCCGCCTCGACGTAGGCCATCTCCCGCCCCAGCACCATGATCCTCTTCGAGGCGAGTGGTTGCTCGGCGGATACGGGTAACGGTGGCCGCTTGAATCCGGTGTAGGCCTGGTTGGCGCTGGCTACGGAGAACGCTAGGAGCAGGCTCACCAGCAGTGCCGTCACCGTCAGTGTCGGGACGGCTACTGGCCCTCGCGTGTGTGGGGGTGTTGCGGTACAGAGCGAAGTGTCGATCATCGATTGTCGGCGCGTTGCAGTTGGGTGTCTTAACGCTACCGCCACGCGCGCGAGGAAGAGGGCCTCGTCGACCGACGCCCGCAGGGGATCGACCGCTCCTCCGTTGACGTAGATGAAGTCCGTCCCGGCGTTCCCACGGCGCATGCGAGGCGGGTATCCTGCGCTTATCCCGCCGTAGCCGAGGATCGATTCCCCAGCCCGATAGGTGCGGGCTAGCAGCCTATGTCATCGACCATCGCGATCGCCACCAACCTGCACCACCGCATCGAGCTGGGTTTCTTCGAGCAGTGGCTCGACTACCACCTGCGCCTCGGTGTCGACCACGTGTTCCTCGGGATCGATGTGCGCCACAGCGTGGGGGATCTCGCTTCTCAGCGCGCGGTCACCGGCGAGCTCACCCGTCCTCCACGCCAATACATGTGGTGGAAGAAGCCAAACTTCGACTATCACGCAGCGCTCGGTCACGCGCAGATCCTCGATCGCTGGCGCGAGGGCCTGGCCCGCTTCCCTGCGGATAGGGTCACGCCGGTGTTTCTGCGCTTGCCGGACAACGTCAACATCCGCCGCCAGCTGCGCTGGCTCAGCATCGTCTATGCCGACTATGCGGATCGCTTCGACTACCTTTTCTTCATCGACGGCGATGAGTTGCTGGTGCCCCAGGCGAGCGATGATATTCACTCGGTGCTCGATGCCCTGGAGGGTGACACGCTGGTGTACGGGATTCGCCAGCAGCTGTTCGACAAGCGCTGGGCCTCCCCAGGCGTCAATCGCGAGAGCGTGTTCGACATCCACCTCACGCGCGGGGTGACCGATCACGACAACCCGCCCCCGGCTCACGCCTTCAAGTGCCTATTCGCCCCCGGCTACCAAGGCCTCGATCGAGCCGATCTCCACCCCCATTCCTTCTGCGGTGATTTCCCGGAGCACTACGCGTTGATCGACGAGTCCGCGCTCCTGCTGCATCACTTTCGGGGGTGGGAAGACATCGCGCATCGTGCTCGCGATGAGGATGAGGAGGTCGAGGTGTTCACATCGCACCGTCACGCGGAGCTATTCGCGAGGTGCCATGGCCGTTGGCGCACGGAGGAAGAGGCCGGGGTGAGCGAGATTCGCGAGATCGGTCCGGATTGAGCGCCGGGCGGAGAGCTCGTCTACAGCAACTGCGTGAAGGGCGCGACGTAGGCCTCCGGCGGCAGCCGATGGTCGGCCAGCCCCAGCGCCGCCAGCGTCGATTCGGTGGCCATCAGCGTGTCGCGGCGAATGCGAGGTTGGCAATCCCATTCGGTCTGCGCCAGCCAAGTGCGCAGATCCTCTAGCTTGAGGTCAAGGTCCTGGTGGATCAGGTGGATGATCTCTTGCTCGGCAGTCTCCGTCAGGTACCGGTGCATCTGCGCCAGCAACTGTTCGACGGCATGAGGATGAGCCTTCAGCACGTCCTCGCGGCCGACCACCACGAAGCTCGGCCACGGCGTTGAGCAGATGTCGATGCATCGCCACTCGCCCGCGTCCACGACCGGCGCGGTCGTGAACCGCTCCCACAGGAACACCGTGGACTCGCCGGCGCCTAGAGAACGCCGAGCGCCTGCCAAGTCCTGTACATCGACGAAGCGGAGCTGGCCGGGGTCCCAGCCCTTCTGCTTGGCGTACACGTAAGCCATCAGGTGCGACCCCGATCCCCGGCGGCTGATGGCGAAGGGATGGCCGATCAACTGTTCGGCTGACGCTGGGCCGAGCTCGCTGTGTACGTGCACGCCCCAGTGCAGTGGGCTGCTCACGTACTGTCCCACGATCTTGAGCCCCGGGCCTTCGTTGATGTCCGCAACGGCCCCTTCGGTCAGCATCACCGCCAGGTCGATGTCGCCCCGGTGCAGGTCCTCGCGCATCACGCCTGTGCCGCCGTAGTAGTCGGTCCAGGTGAAGTCCACGGTGGTCGCCTGGAAGCCGAGGGCGGAGTGGGCGAGGCGCCAAGGGAAATTGAAGTGCTCCGGCACACCGCCGATGCGAAGGACTACCGTACTCATGGGTCGTGGCTGTCGTGGTGGGAGGGCGTCGAGGAGTGCGGGCCCAGGCGTCATGTCGGGATCGATGAGTCGCACAAGGGACGAAAGGACGCCCGGGCCGCGATCTACCACGGCGGTAAGGCCTGCGTTCCCGCTCGTCCAGAGCGAGATGTTGCAGCACGGGGAAGGCCCAAGCAAGCGGACCAGGGCGTCCGCCCCGCGTCGCCCGCTACTCGGGGATCGGCGAGCTCAGCATGTAGCACCACACGTCCCGGTAGAGGGGCTCCCCCTCCGGCGTGGCGGGCACGAACTCGTCCACCACCATCATGCTGTGCTCGTTGGAGCCTGCGGGGCAGGTGCCGTCCTCGTTGGGCGGGGTGCCTTCGGGGAAGCCCTCGCGCGCGGCGCAGATGCTGGTTACGAGCTGATTGGAATCGTTCGCTGGCGGTGTGCCCGTGTCCACGAACTCCTGCTGGCCCGGGATCATGAGCTGCGTCCAGGCGCGGGAGTTGACGCTGTAGAGGGGGAAGTCGTGAATGCTGGTGAAGCCGAAGTAGGCTTCCACCGGGGTCTCGAAGTTGTCCTCGCGTCGTTGGCTCCAGGTGCCGGCGTTCGGCGCGGCGAAGATCAGCGAACGATCCAAGCCGTAGACCTTGCCGGTGAAGGCGGCGTGGGAGCCCCCTTGGGAGTGGCCGGCCACGGCGATCTTGTTCCACTGGGGCAGGCCGTCCTCGCGCAGGAACTGGCGCCAGCCGAGGTACTCGAGGAACTTCACCAGGCGTCCCTCGATGGAGTTCTCGCGTGGGATCACGAAGTCCTCGAGGGGCAGGAAGTTCTCGCCGAGGAGCATCTCCCGGTGCAGGAGGCCGTAGCACCAGTCATCGCCCAGGCAGTAGTGCGAGGTGGGGAGTTCGTTGACGTAGACGAGGCCGATCACGTGGTAGCCACCAGCGGCGGCGGTGCGCATGAAGTCCTGGTAGACCTCGGGGCCGCTGTCCTCCTGCTCGTCCCCGTAGTAGCCGCGGTCTGTACCGGGGATGAGTAGCAGCAGCTTGTCCACCGGGTCGCCCACGGGCAGGGCGGCCATGTGGGGCAGCGACTCGACGCGGCTGAGCGGGTCGATCACGTGCGCGAACTCCTCCTGGAAGACCACGTCGGCGGCGCCCTCGCGGTGGCGTGTGCAGTCGTAGGGAGCCGCCAGCTCGCCGGCGGGCCCGGGGGGTAAGCCAAGGTAGTCTCGCAGGATGCGCAGATCAGGCACGCTGACGATGCCGTTGCCGTCGAAGTCGGCGTCGGCATCGTCGGTGAACAGGCGTTCGCGCACGATGTCGCGGTCGGCAACGTCGACGATCAGATCGTCGTTGACGTCGGGGTCGCAGGCGTTGCCGAAGCCGTCGTCGTTGCTGTCGCGTTGGTCGGCGTTGGCGACTAGCGTGCAATTGTCTTGGGCGTTGTCGATGCCGTCGCCGTCGTCGTCCTGGGGCGACGCATGGGCGAGGGGAGGTGTCGTCGCGTACAGCGCGCACGCGGCGGTGATCGCGAGTAGGGGGGCGAGCTGCTGCCGACTAATCGTCCGTGTAGCCATGGGATTGATCTCGCTCAGCGTGTGGGGTGGTGCGTTCCTTCGACCATCGCCGCGAGCACGTTCGCGGCTCCACCCCTACCTTACGACGCCATGCGCCGCGAGCGCTACGTGAGCGCCGTCGCCTCAGCTGACGAGCTGGATCACGCTGAACACGAGCGTGCCACCGATGACTGCGCTCGCGCTCCGGCCGGATACACCAGATCAGTCAACTCCCTCTCCGAAGTAGTCGTTCCTGAGAGAGCGTCGCAGCCTGGTGAGTCAGGCTACGACGCTATCGGGCAAGTCCCGGGGTCGCGCGCGAATCGATTCGCCCACGATCCCTGCGAGATCGGCGCTAGGTGCTGCCGGCCTCTTCCGCCTCATCCTGCGAGCCGCCGAGCAGGAAGAGGCCTGCGCCGACGACGATCATCGCGATGCGAATCACGAGGCCGACCGTGGGCCCCCAGTTGTCGATCCACATGATGAGCGTGAACTCGCGACCGAGCATGTTCAGCACGAAGGAGCCGGCGCCGAGGAGCACCAGCAAGCCACCAATATTCTTCATTCTCTTTCGTTCCCCTATCAGCTTTAAGTTCTTATCGCTTAGTTCTGACACTAGCCGAAATACCCTATACGCTTTGCGTCTTCACCGAAACCCGCCGCCTGGGACCGGTGGGTAGCATGATGCTGCGAGCGCAGCACTCGCGGGTGACATAACCTGGTTCCGAGCGGTTAGTGGCTATCTACTGAGCTATTCACGCGTCGGCGTGATCGTCGCAGCTGGAGCAACCCCCAGGTCGTGATGACGAACAGGGCCGGCGTCACGTAGAGCGGGGCCAGGTAGGTAGCCGTCTCCTGCAGCGACCAGTCTCCGATGTCGGCGAGGGCGACGGTCAGGCCCGCAAGGGTCCAACCGGGAGTGCCGAACACCGCGGCGTTGGGCAACGGCCGTCGAGGCTCCAGCAGCGCGACCGCCGCGGCGATCGGTAGCGCCAGCAACAAGGACGGTACCGTGACGTGCAGCGTGTAGTCCGGTGTGCCGTGGTAACACGCGGGGACCAATCGGCTTTGCAGCACGATGACTGCGCCCGTCCACGCGAATCCGAAGAGCGCGAGGGTCACCTTGCAAATAGCCACGAGTGCCCACGGCCTGTTCGCGCGCCTGACGTTCACCGCCCATCACCTCCTTGAGGTGTGACCTTTGAATCTAGCTAACGCTGGCTTGAGGGAAGTGGGTTCGAGGGGAGCGTGTAAGCGGAATGGCCTGAGTTCGCTCCGTGCTGAGCGAACTCGCCGCTCGCCTCCGAAAGGCTAGGACGCCGCGCGATCCGCTAGCGGTGCGCCCGGGTGTAGGGCGAGCGAGGGCGGTGCCGCCTCCAGCGGCTGCACGTCGCTCAGGCGCAAGAACTGGTCGCCCTTTTTGACGATCACGGTGCTACCGTAAACGCTCACCACCGTGCCGTCCTCTCGAGACGCGTGCATTCGCGCGAGGACGTCGTTGCGAAAGCTGTCGGCGCGGTAGACGACGTAGCGCGTGTCATCGTGGGTAAACCGCATGCCGAGACCCGGCTGACCGTAGGCACGGATGCGGGTGAGCGTTTGCGCCAAGTCGCCGCGCACGTCCAATTCCAGGTCTCGCTCCTCGACGCGGAAGTCGCTGCCTGGCCCGACGTTGCCCAAGGCTGGATCCGGCTCAAAGGCGCGGTGAAAGGCCTGAGTGAACGCCTCCAGGATGGTATCGCTCGTCAGGTGGTGCAGCAGCGCCCAGTCCATCTCGGGGCTCACCTCGAGGGCAACCCGTGCGATGAGGGGACCGCCATCCACCACTTGCGTCATTCGGTGCAGACTCGCCCCAGCGCCGCTGCCGTGGAGCAGCGCCCCGCTTAGCGGATAGGGACCACGCAGGTAGGGCAGGAATGAGGGGTGTACGTTGACCAGCTTGCGCTGGTCGTCATGCAGCGCTTCAGTTGGTATGAGAAAGGGGTTGCCACACGAGATGAGCACGTCGAAGGGCGATCGCTGCAGGTCGGCGACCAGGCCGGCTTTGTCCTGCCACGTGGCGAGATCGGGGATGTCGTAGCTCTCGCGGACTCTGTCGACGTAGGCGCCGGGTACCCGAGCGCCGATCACGCTCAGACCCTGTTCCACCATGAAGGTCAGCAGGTGCAGGCCGTCGCCGATGAAAAAGTAACGCGCGTTCCACACGGCGGTTCACCGAAGGCGTGCGCCTGAGCGTCGACTGTTGTGCTCAGTTGGGACGGCTGGCAAGTAGCTCATGCGTCGGACCCCGTCGTCGGCGGATCTATGGCGCCCCATGCGCGTTGTCCGCCATTGGTTTGGCAGGACCATACCTGGAACCCGACAGGACGGGTCCGTGGGCGTCCTGATTACGCGGGATGGCTCGCAGTTCAGTGGTCGGTTCAGGTGGGTTTTGTGACCTGATCGGGGAGAGGTGACGAGCCGGTGGCGCGCGGTGCGAAGGTATCGCTGGGTGCTTGACGCTTAGCCGCGGAGACCTCACTGCCACCGAGAGACGAGCTTCACGGCGCGATCCGGTTCGTGGCTTGCAACCCGGGCAGGGTATCCACTGAGCCCCGATCGGGATGGGTCTCGTACGCCGCGCACCCAGCACTCGCGGCGCGCCAATGATGTTCGGCCAAGGTCTCTTCTCCGAGCAGTCCGTAGGACTGGGCCATCTGCACCTGCCCCGAGACCGAAAGGCTATCCATATCCACCTGATCGAGGAGGGCGCGCATCTGCGCCATGGTGTCGGCCATCTCCGAGGGCGGTGGCGTCTGGGTCGATGCGATGCGGCCGAGGAGCATCGCGTGGGCGACCATCAGCGAGGCGTCGTCGGAGGCGCGTGCGCGGTCGCGGAGCACGGTCTGCAGCGCCCGTTCGTAAGCGGTGGTGGCGTCCGCGGGACGACCGGCGCGGCGATAGGCATCGCCGAGGAGCGTGTACACCTCGTAGATGTCCGGTGAAGCATCGCCGTAGAGGCGCAAGGCCATCTCTCGAAAGTGTACTTCCTGTTCGTGCTCGTGGCGCAGGCCGAGCACCTTGCCGAGCGACTCCGGGCCGAGCGGCGAGGAGGGGTCGAGGGCCATCAGCGTGCGCGAGGTCTCCTCGGCCTGAGTGAGTTCGCCGGCGCAGGTGAGCAGGGCCGCTAAGTTGTTGAGCACCACCGGTTGCGGGTTGATGGTGGCGGCGCGCTGCAGGTGGGGGATCGCCCCGGCCCGGTCGCCCGCGAAGTAGCTGTAAGTGCCCGCCCAGAAGTGGCCGACGTAGAACTCCGGTTCGAGGGAGGTCACCATCTCGGCGTGGTCGACGGCGCGTTGGAGCGCCCCTTCGACGCCTTGGTAGCCGAGGGAGAACTCGCTGCGGCCGGCCGCCAGCAACAGATCGACGTGCTCGCCATGCTGGTCGAGCACGGGGGTGATCAGGGCCAGCGCGGCCTGGGGTTGGTCCTCTCGAATGAGCAACTGCGCGCGAGCGGCGGCGACGTAGGGGTTGTCGGGAGCCAGTTCGTGGGCGCGGCGGCACGCGGCTTGGGCGTCGGGGAGGAACGACTGATCGCTGTCGGTCCAATACAGGCGTGCGAGCGCCTCGCACTTCACGGCGTAGGCGAGGGCGAAGCCGTCATCCCGGTCCACGGCGGCCTGAGCCAGTTGAAACACGCGACGCAGGGCGTTTGCGTCACCTTCGGGCTCGATGTCGAGGGCCTGGCGGGCGCCCAGGTAGCTCTCCATCGCTTGCACCTGATGGGTACCTTGGGCGGAATCGCTCGTGCGGTCGGCGGACGGGGCGAGGATCGCAGCCACCCCGTCGGCTACGCGTTGGGCCACGTCGGCGTCGAGTGCGCTCGAGCGCTCTGTGGCGTACCAGAGGCGCCGTGATGCCGAGTCCGTGGCCAGGGTGAACTCGAACAAGGCATGGAAGCCCTTGGGTCGATGACCGATGTGGAGCACGGGGCCGCCGCCCGCGAACGCCACCAATTGAGGAAAGTCCTCGATGCCAGGCATGCCTTGGCCAGCGGTGATGAACTCAGCACCGCTGAAGTGTTCCTGCAGAGCCCCGCGCAAGGCGTAGGCGAAGGCGGTTGGCACGTCGGCGACGATGACCCGTGGCTGCAGGCGGCTTGGTGTGGCCGCGTCGGTGGTGTCGGGCGCTGACGCGAGTCGCACGCCGATGACGATGGCGGCGACGACCGACAGCGCGGCGGCGGCGAGGAGCAGCGGCGCCGTGCGATGCCGGGTCCCGGCCACGGTCGCATCTTCCACGCTTCCCTCGGCGGCCGGCGGCGGTGTCACTGGCGCCGCGGTGCTGGGCGTCTCGGCGTCGTCCGCGTCGTCAGGGGCGCTGTCGCCGGATTTCGACAACAACTGTTCGAGCGGAACGTGCAGAGCCTCGGCGATGAGCGCGGCCTTGTCCGATTGGATATTGCGCCCATTGAATGCGCGCCACACGAGCTTGTGGGGCGGATTGTCGTAGAGCTCCGGATGCTTCTCGAGGATTCGAAAGGCGATGGTCGCCTGCTTGAATTCGAGCGCTACACGCGCTTCCTCGAGGGCACCGCGGGACAACACGACGGTGGTTTTCTTGGCAGTGCTGTGCTGCTTCTTGTCGTCCATGACCCCCACCTGGCGCCCCCGAGCGCTCGCCACCGTTCAGTGCGCACACCGGCTTCGGGTTCGCACCGGGAGCGCCAAGATACTGCATTCCTCGCGACCGGGTAAACCGCGCCCGGGGGTCCTGTCCAAATACGGACAACAAGAATCATAACGTGAATGAAATTAATGGCTTGCGTAAGTGTCCGGCGATTGACATTGCCTCTGGTCACAGTGCCGGGGAATTCTCCGAGGGGTGCCCGCACTTCGTTGGTGAAGTCGGGCGAGCCGACATCAACAGTTCGACGTTGCACAAGGAGTAGGACGATGAACTTTGAAGCACTGAGCACGCGCACCCGCCGATCTCGCGGCGTGCTGATCACCGCGGCGGCCGCCCTCGGTCTGGCCGCGACTAGCGTAGAGGCGGCCACCGTGGGCTTCGACAGCGATGTGGAAGTGACGGTGGGTGAGGTGTTCACGATCACCCTGGCGATGGACTTCACCGGCGATCCCACCCTGGGCGGCGGCGTCGACGTACTCTGGGATCCGTTGCTGCTCGACCTGGTCTCGTGGGATCCGCTCCCCTTCGGCGACCCGGACTTCGGCCGCGTGGGCGATATCGACGCCCAGGGCGGCTTCGTCGACGGCTTCGCTTTCGGCGACTTCAACGGGCTGGAGGGCCCTGGCGATGTCGCCACGGCTACCTTCGTCGCACTCACCGCCGGCACCACCGCCGTCATGGCCCGGGGTGACGATGCCGTGGGCGCCATGCTCGCGGGCTGCTTCGTGTCGGCCGTGAACTTCCAGTGCCAGTCGGTGAGCTTCGCCGATGCGGGCATCGTGATCTCCGACCCGGCGGTGGTGCCCCTGCCGAGCGCCGCCTGGCTGTTGCTCACCGCCCTCGGCACCGTGTCGGGCGTCAGGCTCACCCGCCGACGTCCCGCCCTCGACGGATGACGACGCGCCAGCGTTCGCTCGACCGTTTTCTACCCCTAGGCCGCCGCGTCCCCTAGCGGCGGCATTCCAATCACCGAGCGCCGGTGCGCGTGCGCGGCCCGCAGAGGCCGGGGCACCCTCGCGCGCGCTCGATTTCTGCAGGTATGGCATTGGAGAGCCCCCCATGACCTCATCTCAGCCTTCGACGATTTCCAATCCCAGCGTCGCTCCGCCGGCGCGATCCATGCTAACGAATCGGTTCGCTGCATCTCTTATCCCGACCCTGTTGTTGACGGCCTCCCTCGCCCAGGCGGCCGTGCAGCTGCAGGTGCAGGTCAACCCGGGATCCTCAGCGCCGAACGAGACGACGCTGGTCGAGATTGCCGTGGGCAACGACGGGCCAGCGCCGGAGACCGATCTCGGCGTTACGCTGGTCTTCCCGGACAACGTCGCCAGCCTGGCGGAGACGCTGATCGGCGGTCCCTTCAACGCGAGTGCCTCCTGCGCCTCGCTGGGGTTTGCGAGCTCCTGCGAACCAGGGGAAGTGCTGCGCTGGGATATCGGTACGGTGAATCCCGGCCAGGTCGTGCTGCTGTCCTTACCGGCGACCGTCATCGGCGGCGCGCCGCCGGGCCAGGTCATCGACTGGCAAGCCACCGTCTTCGACGATGCGAACGACCTGGCGAGTGATGTAGCGGGCCTGGTCGTGGCCGGCGCCACACCGCCGCTCACGCTCGCGATCGCGGAGGACCGCGACCCGGTGCCCGCCGGCGATCTCCTCGTGCTGGACCTCACCTACGGCAACGCCTCGACGGCCAGCGTGACCAACGCCACCCTCGAGCTCACCCTGCCGGGCGACGTGACCTTTCTCTCAGCCTCCGGGGGCGGAGTGGAGAACGCGGGTGTGGTGACGTGGAATCTCGGTGCCCTGGCAGCGGGCGCGACGGGCCAGCGCAGCGTGACCGTGCAAGCGAACGCCGTCGCGGCTGGCCGCCTGTTGGCCACGGCGGCGCAGATCAGTGGCACGCAGAATTTCGCCAGCACGTCGCGCACGGCAGCCGAGACCGGGCGAGTCGGCCCCGAGGGCTCCCTCGCCATGGCCTTGCAGATCAACCCCCAACCGAACGATCCTGATAGGGCCGCGCTGGTCGAGATGGTGGTGAGCAACCCCACGCCCACACCTGTCTTCGGCGCTGCGCTGCAGTTGCGCTACCCCGCCGGGGTGGCCAGCCGCGCCGAAACGCTCATCGATGGCCCCTTCGACGCGGCGGCCTCCTGTGCCGAGGATGGCTTCGCCGCTTCCTGCGAGGCCTTCGAGTTCCTGCGCTGGCCCCTCGGCACGATCAATCCTGGCCAGGCGGTGACCGCCTCCTTGCCCACGGCCCTGCTCAGCGCGACCGATAGCGGCGATGTCATCGCGTGGGACGTGCAGCTTGCTGATGACAGCGGCGCCCTGACGCAGGAGGCGTTCACGCTGGCGATCGCGGATACGCCGCCGCTAGATTTACGCCTCGACGACAGCCGCGACCCGCTCCCCGCGAACGAGAGTGGCGTGCTCACGGTGCGCTACGGCAACACGTCGCTGGCGAGCGTCACCAACACCACCCTGTCGCTTACCCTGGCGCCAGGCACCCACTTCGTGTCGGCCACCGGTGGCGCGACGGAAGTGGATGGTGTCGTGACCTGGAACCTAGGCACGATCGCCCCTGGGGCGAGCGGGCGCCAGGATGTGGAGGTGGCGGCGGACCCGCTCGCCGCAGGCACTCTCCTCCAATCCCATGCGCGCATCGAGGGCACGCAGAACTTCGCGGCCACCGAGCGCGAGGTGTTCGAGGTCGGCCGCATCGCGCCCCGGGCGCCGTTGCGCATGGCGCTGCAGGCAGACCCCTCTCCGATCGACCCTGGTGAGGATGCGCTATTCACGGTGACGGTCACCAACGATACGCTAATGCCTGTGTTCGGTGCCGTGTTGCGCCTGCGCTACCCCAATGGCGCGGCCAGCGTCGCCGAGACCCTCATGGACGGTCCCTACCAAGCCGCAAGCTCCTGCGCCGAGGACGGCTTCGCTTCCTCCTGCGAGGCCTTCGAGTTCCTCAACTGGGAGCTCGGCACGATCAATCCTGGCCAGGCGGCCCTGCTCTCCCTGCCCGTCGCCCTGGCGGGCGGTGTGGCGCCGGGCGCGTTGATCGGCTGGGAAGCGCAGCTGCGCGAGGATGGCGGCAGCCTGACCCTGGAGACCGAGACCCTCACCGTCAGCACGGCGCCGCCGCTCACGCTGACCTTGGCCGACCTCGCCGATCCTGTGCCCGCCGCGCAGAACACGACGCTGGTGCTCAGCTACGGCAACCGCTCCGCGAGCAGCGTCACGGATGCCACCCTGTCCCTCGCCCTCGCCGACGATCTCGCCTTGGTATCGGCGACGGGCGGCGGCGTGGAAGTCGACGGCACCGTGAGCTGGAGCTTGGGCACCCTCGCGGCGGGTTCGGTCGGCGAGCAGCGCGTGGTGGTGCAGGCCGCCTCCGTCACCGCCGGCACGCTGCTGCAGTCGGCCGCCAGCATCGCGGGCACGCAGAACTTCCAGCCCGTCGTGCGCGAGGTGTCTGAGACGGGCCGTGTTGGTCCCCGGGGCGCGCTGCGCCTGGCCTTGCAGAGCAATCCGAGGCCCCTCGACCCCGGCGCGGACGGTCTGGTGGATCTCACGGTGACCAACGCCTCCCTCAGCCCTGTCTTCGGCGCCGCCCTGCGTCTGCGTTACCCCGCCGGGGTGGCGAGCTTGGACGAGGACTTCATCGCCGGGCCCTTCGACACCGCGTCCTGCGCCGAGGCGGGATTCGCTTCGTCCTGCGAGGAGTTCGAGTTCCTCAACTGGCCCATCGGCACGTTGAACCCGGGGCAAACCTCGCTGGTCTCCCTGCCAACGAGTCTGCTAGGTTCCATCGGCGCCGGTGCGGTGGTCGATTGGGAAGCTCAGCTGCGCGACGACAGCGGTGCGCTCACGCTCGAGTCGCAGGCGCTGCCGCTGGTGCAAGCGCCACCGCTCACCCTGGGGATCGACGATGTCCGCGACCCGCTGCCTGCGGGCCAGAGCACGGCCCTGCGTGTGCGCTACGGCAACAGCTCGCCGACCAGTGTCACGGACGCGACGCTGACGCTGGAACTCCCACCGGAGGTGACGTTCCTGTCGGCCACCGAGGGCGGTGTCGAAGCGGATGGAGTGGTCACCTGGCCCCTCGGTACCCTGCCCGCCGGGGCCATCGGCCAGCGCGTGGTGGAGGTGCTGGCAGGGCCGGTGAACGCGGGCACCTTGCTCGAGTCGCAGGCCCGCATCAGCGGCACCCAGGGCTTCTCGCTCACCGAGCGCAAGGCGTCCGAGACGGGTCGCGTCGGGCCCGAGGGGTCGTTGGCGTTGGACCTGAGCGCCTCGCCCGTCCCGGCCCGAGGGGGTAACACGGTGTCCGTCGAGCTTACGGTCACCAACACGTTGCTCACGCCGGTGCTCGGCGGTGAGGTCGTCCTGCGCTACCCGGATGGGGCCAACAGCCTCGCGGAGACCGACATCACCGGCCCCTTCGATGGCGTGGGGTCGTGTGCTGAGGGAGGCTTCTCGAGTTCCTGCGAGTCCTTCGAGTCGCTGCGTTGGCAGTTCGATCTCGGCGCCGGTGAACGCGTCCAGCTCTCGCTACCGCCACAGATCGCTAACCTCGCGGACGGCAATCTCGTGACCTGGGAAGCGGCCCTGACGGACGACGACAGCGGCGTACTCACCCTCGAGACCACCACGTTGCCCCTCGGCGAGGACTTCGACGACGCGGACGGCGATGGCGTGGGGGCGTTCTTCGACAACTGCCTCCTGGTGCCGAATCCACGTCAGCTCGATACCGATGGCGACGGCTACGGTAACGCCTGTGACCCCGACATCGCCTCGCCCAACGATTGCGTCGTGAACTTCCTCGACCTAGGGCTGCTGAAGTCCGCTTTCTTTGCCACCCCGGAGTCGCCCGATTGGGAAGCTGACGCGGACTTCAACGGCGATGGCGTGATCAACTTCCTCGACTCCGGAACGATGCGCAATCTGTTCTTCGGCCCGCCGGGCCCGAGCGCGGCGTCGCAGGCTTGCGATCCGTAGGAGTAGGTGCCGAGGTGGCCCGATCGTGCGCGAGTGCGATCGGGCCATCGAACTTGTGAGCTACGGCGAGCGCCCAAAGACGACGAAGGTCTGCCCCGACAGGCGGTCGCCGTTCACGGGCGGGGTGGGTGCGCTCAGCACCACGTCGGTGAGCCCACCTGCGTTGAAGTCGATCGGGCCGGCGGAGGGTGACCGGATCCCTAACGTTCGCCCTCGAACTCCAGGATCTCCGCCTGCGTGATATCCGGCGCATCCACGACCACCCACTCGATCACCTCACCCGCCTCCAGCACCACCTGCTCGGGGCCGGCGATGATGTTCTTCGTGTCCGCTTCGGTCAGCACCAGGTTGTACTCGCCAGGGTCCGTGCGCACGAGGCCCGTGCCGGTGCCGTAGAGTAGGTCACCGTAGGTCGGGTTGGCGAGGGTGATGTCCACTTCGGGACCGACGAGGTACGCGTCGAAGGTGCGGAAGCGAACGGCCGCGTGGAACAGGCGCACGCGGGCGTGGGTGGCGAAGGTGCGTGTGTCGTAGTCCAGAGGCACGCTCTGCAGATCCCCGGGCAGGCCGAGCAGGTAGAGGCGCGTGTAGCTCGCGGGATCCACATCGCTCGAACGCTGTTCGAGGAAGGCGCCGGGGTTGCCGGTGGGGGTCACCACCAGGTCGAGGCGATCGTCGGCCAGGGTGACGGTGTCAGACCGCGTGGCGAAGGGAAGATCGGTGACGAGCGGGGCGGCGAGGTCGCGTGCGTCGTAGACGTCGAGGGCGTCGGTGCCCGTGGCCACGTGCACGACGCTCAGGACCGACTCGGCATCGAGGTCCGTCAGATCCACGCCCAAGCTGCTGCCCAGTTGGCGAATGGTGTAGGCCTCGGTGGTGACCCCGCCGTCATCGAGCACGGCGAACAGCTGCGAGGTCGCGGCATCGAGGATGATCTCCTGGCTGGCGAGGAGGATCGTCTCGGGATCGCCGGCGGGCGTCATCACCAGCTGATAGGTGTCTTCGTCGATTTCGATGGGCAGCTGATGATCACCGTAGGCGAGGGTGGCGAAGGGGGTGGCGAAGTTGGGGCTGGTGCCCGGCGATTCCAGGTAGACATCGACGGGGCCAAGGGTCTGGGCGGCGTGACCTAAGGCGACTTCCAGTACCGTGATGTCTTCGTCGTTGTCGTCCGCGTCATCGAGTTCGTCCACCCAGTCGCGGAAGGGCTCCGCCCACACGAAGAGCTCCGGCGCGGCGAAGGTGCCCGCGAGCACCAGGTTGTAGACCATGTCATCGACCACCTCCACATCCGTTTCGATGATGGTGCTCCGATCGCTCTCATCGGGCAGCAGGATCTCGAAGCGCAGGGTGTACTCCTGCTCATCGAAACCCTCGAGACCGGAGGCGGACTTGAAGGACAGCGTGGCGAGGGTGAGGGGGTCGAGATCCTCCTCTTCGATGACGAAGGTGACAGCGTCCAGATCCGCCATCGCATGGAGGCCGCGGACGGTGGCGGGATTCGGGAAGTCGTCATCATCGTCCGTGTCGTTCGATCCGCAGGCGGCGAGCGTCAGCAGTAGCGGCGCCAGCAGGGCAGCCTGCAGGGCGTGTCGAGTCATCGTGGGGTCTCCTTCAGCCAACTGGCAGCGCTGTCGTTCGCGCCGAAGAGAGCCTAGTCGGGTGGCCCGTGAGCCTGCGTAAGGCTTTGTCATGCTTCGTCTCAGGCGGCCACCGAGGGGGCGGCGGCGAACGCCCGGGGGTCAGACGTTTTTTTAATCTTCTTCACGAAACTTGACCGTACGCAGGCGTGCCCTGCTTACAGTCTGTCGGCGCAGCAACGGCTGATGGTGCTCGGGGTGGGGAAACAGCCGCGGTGCCGGATCAGTCTGTCGCCCCGAGGCCGCTGGACGTAGGTGAGATGCCCCTTTCCCCAAAGACGATTCTCCTGGTGGACGACGACCGTGAGTTCGCGGCGATGGTGGCCCAGTACCTGAACCAGGATGGCTTCGAGACCGACCGAGTGAACAACGGTGAGGCCGCCCTAGAGTACCTGCGCCGCCGGCCCGTGGACGCCATAGTGCTGGACATCATGATCCCGCGCCTGAGCGGTCACGAAGTCCTGCAGCGCGTGCGCAAGGAAGCTGGGGCTCCCCGTGTGCTCATCCTCACGGCGAAGGGCGACGAGGTGGATCGGGTGATCGGTCTGGAGTCCGGCGCGGACGACTACCTGGCGAAGCCGTGCAGCCTGCGTGAACTGGCCGCTCGCCTGCGGGCGATCCTGCGTCGCGCTGAGACTCCCGCGATCCCCTTCGTCGATGCGCCGATCACCGCCGTGGGTGCTCTGGCTATCGATCGCCTGAAGCGCACCGCGGCGCTGGATGGCGAGGCCCTGAGCCTCACGGATGCCGAGTACATGGTGCTGTGCTGCCTGGCGGATGCCGTCGGCACGTCGGTCTCGCGCGAGGTCCTCATGCACAGTGCCCTCGGTCGGCGCTACCGACCTCACGATCGCAGCATCGATGTTCACGTGGCCAACCTCAGGCGCAAGCTGGCCCGGCGTTCCAAGGGCGATGCTTCTCTCATCCGCACCATTCGTGGCGCGGGGTACATGCTGATCCCTCAGCCGGACTGACCGCGCGGGCGAGGATGTCCTTGCCCTAGAAAGTCTGACCGACGGAGAACTGGAAGCGTTCGATCTCGTCCAGGGGATCGGTGTTCAAGGGCAGGGCGAAGCTGAAGCGGAAGGTGCCGAGGGGGGCGAGCCACTCCACGCCGATGCCTACGGAGCTGCGTAGGTCACCGAGATCGATACCGTAGTCCTCCAGCGTCACGCCTGTGATGCAGGAGGTGCCGAAGCGATCGCCCTCGCTGTTCTCGTCGGAACAGAACTGCGTATCCCCGGTGTAGAAGATGTTGCCGACGTCGTAGAACAGGGCGAGTCGCGTGCTGTTGCCGAAGTTCTGGGGTGTGGGGATCAGCAGCTCGAGTTGGGAGACGAGCTTGGCGTTGCCGCCGTAGGGGTTGTTCAGCGAGTCTCGGGGGCCCAGGAAGCCGTTGCGATAGCCGCGTACGGAGCCGGGACCGCCGGCGAAGAAGTTCTTGAAGGGGGGCAGGTCAGTCGTGTCGCCAAGGGGCTGACCGTAGGCGAGCTCCGTGTTCGAGCGCAGGGCCCAGCGCCCGGGCAGGTTGATGTACTTCAGGTAGTCGTAGCGCGCGGTCAAGTAGGTGACTTCACTGCCGGGCACGGTGGCCCCTAACGTGAGGCGCTGGCGCGAGCCGCGAGTGGCGAAGATCACCCGATTGCGCGTGTCACGCCCCCACCCCAGGAATCCCTCCAGGGTGCGGAAGTTGGTGCCCTGAACATCGTCCGTGATGGAGAAGGTGTTGCCGTTGTTCTCCACGAATTCCTGCGCCTGGTCGGAGCTGCCGATTGAGGTCACCAGGTCAGCATCCTGGTAGCTCAGGCCGTAGCGGAAGAAGCTGAACTCCGAGAGGGGCACGCCGAGTTCGATGCTGGTGTTCAGGGTCTGGGTCTCGAAGTCCGAGCCGCCGATTAGGAACTGCTGGGAGTTGCGAAAACCGAGGCCGAGCGTGAGGCTCACCCCGTCCTGGGTGTAGTAGGGGTTGGTGTGCGTCACCTGGGCGGAGGTCACGAATTGACCGAAGTTGACGTCGCTCGCCAGGCGCGTGCCGCGGCCGAGGAAATTGGTGTGCGTGAAGTTGCCGTTGAGCAGCACGCCCTGGGTGCCCGAGAAGCCGATGCCGCCGCCGAACTGGCCGGGCAGCCCCTCCAGGATGTCGATCTCGATGTCGACGAGGTCATCGCTCCCCGCCACGGGCACGGTCTCGGTGCTCACCTCGTTTACGAACGCTAACCGTCGTAAACGTTGCTCGGAGCGCTCCAGGGCCACGTTGGACAGGTAGCCCCCCTCGAGCTGGCGCATCTCCCGGCGCAGCACATCGTCGTCGATGGTCGTGGCGCCGGTGAATTCGATGCGACGCACGTAGGTGCGTTTGCCGGGATCGATGAAGAAGTTGATCGTGACCTCCCGCGCCTCATCATCGAATTCAGGGATGGGATTGATGTCGGCGAAGGCGAAACCCTCGCTTCCCAGGCGATAGCTCATGAGCTCGGCGCTCTGAGTGATGAGCTTGCGCGAGAACACGGTGCCGGGCCTTGCCTGGATCAGCGCCTTGAGTTCGGCCTCGGGGAGCACGAGATCGCCGGAGAGGCGCACGTCGGCGACGCGGTAGCGATCCCCCTCATCGAGGTTGACGCTGATGAACACGTCCTGGCGATCCGGTGAGAGCGCCACCTGCGTGGAGTTGATGGCGAAGGTGGCGAAGCCCCGGTCCATGTAGAAGGAGCGCAGGGCTTCGAGGTCGCCTTCGAGGGCCTCGCGCGCGTAGCGATCGTCCTTGCGCAGGAAGGAGAGCAGGTTGGGGGTGTTGAGGGTGAACTCGCGGCGCAGCTCATCGTCGTCGAAGGCCTTGTTGCCCACCAGGTTGATCTGGCGGATACGGGCGCGCGGACCTTCCTCGATGGCCACCTGCACGCTCACCTGGTTGTCCGGCAGTTCGGTGATCGACGTATCCACCCTGACCGCGTACTTGCCCTGCGAGAGGTACTGCTGGGTCAACGACTGGGTGACCGCATCGAGCACCGAGCGATCGAAGGCGCGGCCCGCGGCGATGCCCGCATCGCGAAGGGCGGCGAGGAGATCTTCGGATTTGAGGTCCTTGTTGCCGCTCAGGTCGAAGCTGGCGATGGTGGGGCGTTCGCGCACCTGAATCACGAGCGTGTCACCGTCGCGGCGCAGGACGATGTCGTCGAAGAACCCTTGGGCGTACAGGGCGCGCATCGCCTCGCGCAGTCGCTGCCGGTTGAGGTCATCGCCGATGTTGATGGGCAGGTAGTTGTACACGGTGCCTTCGGCGATGCGGCGTAGCCCCTCCACCCGAAAGTCGCGGACGGTGAACTCGGCACTCGCGCGCTCGGCTGCCACGATGGGGTGAGAGACGAACGAGACCATCAGGGCGTTGACCAGGGCGGTCACGGTGGCCGGGCGCATGGAGATTTCCTGGAGTGAGCAAAACGTGTGCTCAGCCTAGGAAGGTGCGGTGTTGGGGCTGGTTAAGTTGGGTTAGGGACTGTTCGTGTGGTGTGCTCCGCGGCGGCGAGT
>JBCBZW010000083.1 GCA_039815145.1 Pseudomonadota bacterium | reverse complement strand
CAGGGGTGTCAGGTCGACGATGGCGTTGTGGCGCAGGTTCAGGCGCTCGAGCGCGACCAGGGGCGCGAGCATCTCGATGTCGGTGAGGTTCAGATCGAACAGGGCGAGATCCACGAGTGCCGTCAGTCCACTCACCGGTGCTAGTGAATCGATTGGGTTAGCGCCGAGTACGAGTACCTTCAGTTGCGGGAGCGTGCGCAGCGCCGAGACGTCGCGGAGGTTGTTGTCCGGCACCCACACGGCGCGCAGGGTCGGCTTGTTCGCGAGAGGCTGCAAGGAGTGGAAGTCGCCTCCGGTGAGGGTGATGCCGACGAGGGATGACCAGCCGCGTACCGCGTCGATGTCTTCCAGGGGGGTGTCGATGGCATGGAAGACCCGGAGCTTGTGCAGGCCTTCCAGGCCGGCCAGTGATCGTACGGGGTTTGCGTCGAGCACCAACTGCTGCAGATCGGTCAGCGCCGCCAGGGGCGCGACGTCGTGGATCCGGTTGTTGCCGAGGCGGAGGTGGGTCAGGTGGGTGGCGTGCTCGAGTCCAGCCAACGTGCGCACGCCGGCGCCGGTGGCGTCGAGTTCGGTGAGGTCGGCCAGGGCCTCGACGGTCAACGTGTCCGTCGATAGGCCGAGGGTGCGGGCAGCGGCGGATGCCAGGGCGTGGTCTTTGAGGGGGGCGGAGCGCTCGGCGTGCGCGAAGCCGCTGCCGACGACGAAGGTTGCCACGACGGTAGCGAAGAGCAGATGCGAAGGGCTGGACATGGGCGGATTTCCTGCAGGCTGGAATGTGCGTGGAGATTTATCTTACAATGTAAGAGTAATTGCAACGGTGGGAGCGCGAGGCAGCTTGTGAAGACCCTCGGAGAGTTCGAGATCCTCGTGCTCGCAGCCTTGGTGCGCCTTGACGACGAGCAGGCCTATGGCGTCGCCATCCTGCGCGAGATCGAGTCCCGCTCCGGTCGCGCGGTGTCCCTGGGGTCGCTCTATCCGACCCTCGCGCGCCTGGAGAAGAAGGGCTACGTGCACTCTCGTATGGGCGAAGCCACGCCCGTGCGCGGCGGCCGTGCGAAGCGCTACTACGTGCTCACGGGAGTGGGCGCTCAGGCGCTGGAGGAGTCGCTGCGGGTGCTGAGCGCCATGGCCAGTGGCTTGCCCGGGTGGCAGGCGGGGGAGGGCTCCACGCCATGAGTCGCCCGCCTGTGCTCGCCTGGTGGTTGGTCGAACGGCTCGCACCCGCTTCGCGGCGAGAAGATCTGCTAGGTGATCTCGAGGAGTGTTTCCATGCTTGCGCGGCGTCGCAGTCGAGCCGCGCGCGGTGGCGCTACTGGGGTGATGTGCTACGCCTCGCGCCGTTTCTGGCGGGCTTGCGCATCGAGCAAGTGGGTGGCGTAAGGGCGCTGGGGTGGCTGCTCCTGTGCGTGCCGACGCTGCTGCTTTGGGAGATGACGTTGGTGCGCGCGACCGCGTGGCCGATCACTGCGCAGTTGCTCGCCTTGGGGGAGCTGCCCGGGCGCCTCACGTTTTTCCTCGTTTACGGCGTCATCACTGGGCTCGGCATCGTCGTGGTGCTTGGGGGAGCACACCAGTTAGCCAAAGGGCGCGCTCACTCGCGCGCGTGGTGGTGGATGGTGGGGAGTGCCTTATCGCTACCGTCGCTCTTCTTCGCCGTGCATCCCCAGCCCCTCGATTCCGTTTGGATGCGCTTGAGCGTGCTGCTGGCGCTGTGGTGCGCCATCGCCCTCATGGCGCGCTCGCCCAGCCCCCAGCGCCTACTCCGCCTCCCGGGAGACCGGTAACCCCAGCGTTTCCGACCAGTCGCTCAGCATTCGCTGGAAGGCCTCTTCATCCGGTCCGTCCAGCGGCGCCGGCACAGCAGCGCCTTCGGTTTCACGGCCCGCCTCGATCATGCCTCCAAGATCCTCCCGCGCGGTCGCGTTCGCGCGGCGGTCACCGTGCAAGTAGATGGTGCGGCCCGGATTGCGATGGCGCAGTTCGACGACATCCAATTGCACGGGCGCACGGGTGCTGCCGAGGGGCTTGCCGCCCACGCTCACGACGCGATGACGCAGGTCGCGATAGGTGTTCAGGGGTTGGCGCCACTGGGTGGATCGCTCGCCGTGGCGATCGATCACGCGCACGTGGGTTTGATCGATCATCACCTGCCGCTCCCACCCCGTGCCGCCGCGCTTCTTGCGGCCGATGAGCTTGGGCACGGCCATGCTCAGCACCAGGTAGGCGACCAGGCTCAGGGCCATCATGCGTTGAGGGTCCCAGCCGGCGCGGATGGCGAGGATCACGGCGAACGCACTGCCGAGCAGGATCACGCCCAGGATTATCAGCACCAGGCGCATCGAGTGGCGCTTGGCGCGTGCCCCGTAGGTGAAGGACCAGGGTAACGCTCCGCCGAGCTTTGGGCGGATGCTGCCGATGAGGTTCACGGCGGGGGTTTGGGCGAGGAGACGTTCGACGGGGCCGGAGGGCATCGGCGGGCTCGTGTGGTGGTGGACGGCGGGGTTTGGGTGCGCAATCGCGCAAGCGAGCGACAGCTTACCCGCAGATCCCGACCGGGTGGAGGCCGAAGGGCGCTTTGCGCCCGGTTGGCATTGTTAGCAGAGCTTTCGGCGGTGATCTCAGCTCGTGGTGTCACGTTGGGTGGGGGTGTTGGAGCGAGCGGGTAAGGCGCGGGTCGCGCTTGATCCGTTGCCGTTCGGATTGCGGTGGGTTGAGTCAGCACCTCGTCCTTACGCCTTCCTCGCCCGCCCGGGCACCCACCGTACGAGGAGAGTGAGAGATCTGACGTGCCCAAGACACTTCTACATGTCCATCGCGCCCGGTGGGCATACAGCAAACGTTGAAGATAAATCCGGGGTAATGAATGGCCATCTACAGTGGACACGCACGCGCTGCCTGGCGCACTTCAGTAATTCTGTGCCTTGGGGCACTCACGGGCTGCACCTCGCTCTCCGGGCAGATCGGTCAAAATGCAGTGGACTACAACCACGCAGTAGCCGACATGGCAACACAGGTCGCCTTCTTGAATGTGCTGCGCGCCCGCGAGCGGCTACCGCGTTCCTACACTGCGCTATCGCAGATACAGGGTAATCTGAACGCCACCGTGGGAGGAGAGGTGGCCCTAACGACTCCCCTTGGCGATTCGGAGATGCGCACCTTCAAGAACAGTGGAGGCGACGGCACAGTCGACGAGGTGTTTTCGTACGCCGGCCCCAGCCTGGCGCCGAAGCTCACGGGTTCGATCACGAGTGACCCGAACTTCACGGTGGCGGTGTTGGCGACGCAGGAGTTCTATCAAGGGATTCTTCGACCCCTGAGTGTCAGTCAGGTCGCTCTCTTTCTTTCGCAAGGGTGGCGTAGTGACATGATCGCGCACCTGATGATCGAATCTGTGCGGTTCGAGTTCGAGGATGGAACGCTGCTGGAGGTGGTCAATGACCCTGCCAGTGAACTATGGAGAGCGGCGGCCAATAGCTTCACGCTGTATGCCAAGAAAACCTCGGCCCAGAGTGTCCCCTTAGGATCCTTAAACGGTGCGGAGTTGGCTTCATTGGTGGAGCAGGGGCTAGTGGTGTCTGCGAGCGGCGGAGCATACCAGATCGCACACCCTCCGGGCGGCGTCGCCCTTGGCCTCATCGGCGAAATCGATACGTCAATCGGTGTTACGCGAAAGAGTATCAAAGTGCTGCATGGGAAATGCCTGAACGAGTCTGACGTGGTCCCGGCAGGAGCCACGATCAGCCCCTATCAGGACTGTCTGAACGACTACTTGCCTCTAGTGGCGAAAAGTCTGGAAGGCGGAGACATCCTCTTGAGGGACGGCGCGTCGTCCGCCGGACAGCTACCGCTCTTTCCGCAAGCATCCTATCGATACCAAAACGCGATCAAAGTGGGAGCGGGAATGCAAGAGCTTTCCGGGGTGACTCTCATCACCCGCAATACGGACGGCGTGATTTACGCTGTCGGCGAATACCTTAGGTCGTTGAAGAGATCGCCGATCAACTCGGTCTTCGTGGGGTGCGCGCCCAGTGGCACCGCGTGCACCGATCAGGAGGGTTCGCCCATCTTCGTCGTAAGGTCAGGCTCGGCGAACAAGTTCAACGGCGAGCTGGTCTCTGGGGTTCTGAACGGTGAGCGCTGGTACGTTCCAACAGATGCGGGTAGGTCTATGCAAGTGTTGTCGTTGATCGATCAGCTCGTGAACTTGAACAAGGCGTCTGAGACGCTGCCCACACCCACGTTCATTCGAGTGCAATAGGAGGCGCTCGTGGGTAGGGGGCAGCTGCCTGGGCTGAGCCCTGCCCACCTCCCTCTCGGTACGCGAGCGGTCACTCCCTAGGGCATCCGCATTCTGCGTCCCTGGGGTAAAGTGACTCCCATTTCGATGGGCCAACCAGCATCCGGCGACGTCCAAGGGCTGCACACTACGTGGCGGGTCAAGTCATCAGTGTCGGCGCTCGCGTAAGATCAACCTGCGGTTGGGCAGCGGCACGCGCGCGTTCGGCCTTCCGTGCCGTCTTCCGCTCGTACATGCGCTCGTCAGCAAGGCGGATCAGATCCTCCAGCCGGCTGTCGCCGGGGTGGGCCGTAGCGACGCCGATACTCGCCGACGGGCGGATGCTGCCAGTGGCCGTCTCGACGGTGGATGCCTGAATCCGCGCATCGATTTCCTCGGCGATGCCCGCGGCTTGGGTGTGTGTCGGCCCCGCTAACAGCAGCACGAACTCCTCTCCCCCCCAACGCGCCACGAGGTCATCCGCGCGGCGGCCAAATGCCATTCGCTCAGCGACGGCCTTGAGTACCTCATCGCCAGCGGCGTGCCCGTGTTCGTCGTTGATGCGCTTGAAGCCATCCAGGTCTGCCAACAGGATCGACACGGCTCGATCGGTTCGCTGGGCCGATGCCCACGCCCTCGCCATGGCGTCATTCATACCCCGACGATTCGCAAGACCCGTCAGGGGGTCGATGCTGGCAAGTTGACGCATCTCTTCCGCCAGATCGCTGGCCAAGCTGAACACCGCAAACATACCCATCCCGAGGAAGCACGCCGGCATGCCAACGTAGTTGATAGCCAGGTAGTGGGACATGAGGTCGGAATCTAGCGTTGCGCCCTGGGACAGCGCCACCAACCCCGCTGCCCATTGGCAGAGGGCGAAGGCAGCGCAGGAGCCCGCCATGCCCCACTCCGCGATGCTGATACGGCGCGAGGAGACGATCCACCAGGTGACCATCGTGTAGGACACACCGGCGTGCAATGCCAGCGGGGAGATTCGCAGCCCCATGTGCGGGGTGATCAGTGTGGCCCAAAGCACCACCGCGAAAACGCCCACGGGAACCAGGAGATGGTAGACCGAGAACGGCTTGCCCAGGCGTTGAAGGTGCCCACGTATCCCGATCGTGACCGAGGAACACGATAGGGCCGTGCATAGGAGCCAGTAGAACGTTTGGGAGGGGAAGGAGTCCTTGGTCAGCGTGCTGGTGAACATCAACGCGGCAACGGCGAAGGATAGCGACCAGCTCTTCGCATGAGGTCGCCGCCCGAGGTGCAAATAGGCCAGGGCGAAGATTACCGTAAACACCGTGCAGCTCAGAGCGAGTGCAACGACGATCAAAAATGATGCTTGCATTCCACTTACCGCGTCTCAGATCCCTGGCAGTGTGCGGCAAGCGGGTAGACAGAGGCGACGATCCAGTTCGCACCCTGCTCAGCGAGCGACGGCCTGTGGTGGCGATTGGGTGTTCGTCGTCGGTGCCTAAGGTAGTCTGAACCTCCCAGTGCGGCGCGGAGCATCCTGGCTATTCAGGCCTCTAGGCCCGCCGTATCCGAGGCTCTCTGGTCCACAACTCACCTCGTCACCGATCTACAGTTGCCCACGGATAGGAAGCAACCGCATAACACCGGCGCTGAACCGCTTGCTCCAACTCGTCTGCGGTTCCCGCTTGAGCACCACCTCCCGACCACCTTCCACACCCCGCCAGCGCAGCGCACCCTGCTCGTTCAGAAACAGCTCGAAGGTCTGATCGCGAAGCTGCTCCCTCAACCCCGCCGCAAACGCCGTGGCGATCGGCGTGGAACGAATGATCACGCCCAACTCCGTGTTGATGTTCGCGGAGCGGGGATCGAAGTTGAACGAGCCGATGAACACTTCGCGTCGATCCACGACGAAGGCCTTGGTGTGCAGCGTCGAGCGCGTCTCCTCGGTAGCTACCACCTCCGCCCCCGCCACCTGGGCATCTGCTCTCACCTCGTACAACTTGACCCCAGCCCGCAGCAGGGGCTTGCGCGAAGGCGCATAGCCACCATGCACCGTCGACTGGTTGTTCGCCGCGAGGGAATTGGTCACGACCGTCACGTCGACGCCCTTGGCCGCCAGCGCCGAGAATCCCTCGACGCCAGTCTTGCGCGGTACGAAGTACGGGGAGATCACGATCACGCCCTCCTCGGCAGCGCTCAGGGATGCGCGCAAGGGCGTCGTGATCGACGCCGCGTCCTTTGCCTTGGCTCGCAAGCCCTTGTCCGGGGAGTCGTAGACCAGCTCGTAGGTGGCCCACTCGAAAGTCCCTCGCTTGCCCTCCAGCAACGCCAACGATTCACGGGCCAGCGCCTCGGCATAGGGCGTATCGTCGAGCTCACCGCGCGTCTCCTGCAGGGCATCGCGCAACCCAGTGAGCGCTGTCGATGGATCATCCGGCATCTTGGCGAAGGCCGGCACGGGCAAGGCCGTGTCGTGGTTCCAGAAGGTGTCGAACATGGCTGAGACGTCCTGCACCATCGGCCCGACGGCCGCTACGTCCAGGTCCGCAAACCTGACGTCCTTGTTCGCACCGAAGTACTCATCCGCGATGTTGCGACCACCGACGATGGTGACCTGATTGTCCACGGTGAGGGATTTGTTGTGCATCCGCCGATTGATTCGCCGGAAATCGGTGATCGCACTCCAGCCTCGTCCGCCCGCGCGTCCAAAGGGATTGAAGACCCGCATCTCCACGTTGGGGTGGGCGTCCATGCCGACCATGGCGGCGTCGTAGCCACTGGTCTGGATGTCGTCGAGCAGCAGACGAACGCGCACTCCGCGATCAGCGGCCTGCAGTAGAGCATCCACGAACACCCGGCCGACGGGATCGTTGCTGATGAGGTAGTACTGGGCATCGATCGCGCGCTCTGCCCGCTCGATGAGCAGGAGCCTTGCAGCGAGGGCATCGATGCCGTCGTTGAGGACGTGGAAACCGGATTCGCCCGGCGCGCGGTTGGCGACCAGCGGCGCCAGGGCGCGTGCGAGGCCGGTGCCGTCGGTATCCGTGAAGGCCTGCGACTCGCTGCGCGGGTACTCGAAATCGATGCTCGTGCAGGCGGACAGGGCCGCCAACATCACGAGTAGGGGCAGACGCCAGAGCAGTGAGGTACGCAAAACAGGGCTCGTCGGGGGAATGCCCCTCGTCGTTGCGCGAACTCCGTGGCGAAGCGCTGTCACCGGCGTTCCAACTCCCACACCGGGAGTTCGGCAGACTTCAACAGGTGTACACCGGAACCGACGTCGACGAAGTCACGCCCTAGGCGCTTGCGGTACCACTGCGCGCTGCGCCAGCGACCCCGCAGGTCCGACACCTCGGCGTCGCAGGTCTCGCGCACGTCGACAGCGGTGAGCCCCGTGAAATAGAGCATCCCGCGGGACAGGGTGGAGAACCGCTCCATCGCTCGTGTCGCGTCCGCATCGGTCAGGTATTGGATGACGTCGTGGCAGACGACGAGATCGAAGCCGGCGGCATCCTCGAAGTCTACGAGTGATCGTTCGATCCATCCGTAGCGTCGGGCGGCGTGGCTCGACAGTTCGACGCCGACGGTCTTCGCTCGAGGAAACCGCTTTTCGAGCGCTCGCAGCAGGATGCCCGTACCCGCGCCGAGGTCGACGATGCGGCGCACGCGAACGCTGTAGTGCCGTGCCATGCCGTAGAGCAGGTCTGCCGTTCGGCCCGCCCCCGCCACCCAGCGCGAGTGGTCGGCGCCGTGGTAGAAGCGCCGGTAGTAGTGGGCATCGAAGCTGTGGGCGTCGAACATGTTGGCCTCCCTGCGTACTGGGCTCGAACGGTCATGTCGAGCCCCATGATGAGCGCTTGCGGGAGCCACTGTCGATTGGTGGACAGGACTCTCCCGGATTGCGCCGGAGATCACCAAGTGATCTCCGCGGCTACCGGTTAGCGTACTCGTTCGTTTTCACCGCACGCGTAGGTCTGACCACGACCATCACCCGTTGCGCGCCAGCACGAATCGGTACATCGCGGTCGGATGGCCGCCAGATTCGTCCATTGCTACCAGCAACGCATCGTCGTAAATCGAATCCCTCTCGTTCAGCGCTTCGTCGGGAAAGTAGATCTGCGTGGTCAGCATAGGCGTATCGCGCCCCTGCACCTTCACATGGAGGTGCGGCGTGCGCATCACGAATCCGGCTTTGTACGCAACCGGGCGAACGGTCTCAAAGCGAAAGCGACCTTGCGCATCGGTGAACTGGTGACCCCGCAGGCGGAAGCCCTTGTTGTCGTAGTCTCCGTTGCCGTCGCAGCTCCAGATATCCACCACCGCGCCGACGATGGGGCGGCACGCCGTGTCCACCACCTGCCCTTCCAGCACCAGCGGGTCGCCTGCGACGCCGACCTCGCGCAGCGACATGCGCTCAGGCGTCTCCGGCGTGTAGAACGGGCCTTCAGTTTGGCGCAGTGTCGGTGACTGCGGCGACTCACATGCCGGCGTGGGGGTGAGCTCGCCGGTTGCGGCCGAAGCTGGCGGGAAGGCGTACTCGAGCGGGGTGCGCGGATTGAACTTGCGATTGAGCCACGAGAGCGCCACCGCGGCGCCACCACCAAGCACGACGGCGCCGGCGGCAAGCCCCTTGATTAGGGTTCGTCTTTCCATTGTTAACTCCTAAACCACGATTTTTGGTGTCGCCGGTTTCGATGCGCACGGACTGGTGAGCACCTCGCACAGGGTAACTCGTCTTTCGCGGTTGCCTCGTAGGAATCCTTCGATAATCGCACTGGCGCGGAGACGTGGCGCTGGCGATCGCGGCGCACCTGGAGAACACCCTGGGAGGCTTCGTCCCGCCGGCACTTTGAGCGGAATGCCGAAGGTGCTCGCCTAACCCGAAGTCCAAGGCTGCCGAGATCGGCATGGATCTGTAGGAATCCAGGGTCTCGACAGGCTGATGCGGTTCGGTCCGCTTTGGAAGCTGGCACAATGCTGAGCATGGAGAACACGGGGTCCGGCGTGAGCGTCGCCTTCATTATCTGCTGCGCCATTGGTGTGCTCGCACTACTGGCTGGGCTCTACCTGGCGGGCAAGACCGTGGCGTTTCGTCTTGGTGCGGCCCAGGTGGAAGCCACGCTGGTCGAGAGCGTCAAAACCGAGTGCCAGGACATGTCCCGCAGCAACAGTACGGGCGCCCAGGAAGCGACTTACTACACCTGCTATCAGCCGATCGTGGAATACGAGTTCGGCGAGTATGTGTACACGACGGATCTCGTCGATCGCCAGCCCGAGCCCTATGCGCCGGGAACGACCTTCCGCTTGTTGGTGGATGCGAAGGCGCCGGATCAGGTGATGATGCAGGATCGGTACTGGGTGTTCTCGTTATTGCTCGCCGTCTTTGGCCTGTTCTTCATCGGCGGTGCCTTCGTCTTTCGAGCCTAGTGCTGCCAATTCACTACGCTTGCCGCGTTCGAGGTGCTCGTGGCCAACGGCTGGCGATACTACTTCTGGTTGAGCGAATGGCTGATCCTCTGCACAAGTGCATGACCAAAGCGACCCTTGCCGAGGGCGACCAGCTGCGCTATTCGGCTAACTGGGTCACGGCCCGCCGTGCGTGGCTGAAGGTCTTCGCCGATCGACTCGTGTGTGGCGACTGGGTGATCGCCATCGCGGATATCCGTGAGGCGGTGCTGATCTCCCTATGGCAAGGGGTGTTTCCCGCGTATGTGCTGCGGATCCGGACGGACGAGTACACCTACAGCTTCGGACTGAATCGCGGCAAGTACTGGCGCGGCGAACTCCCCTTCGACGTACGCCGGGAGAAGGGCAAGCTGTCCTACTCTCGCTTCAGCATCGCCTATCGCCTCGTGCTCCTGGTGGGGCTGGCGGCCTACCTGTGGTGGAGTTTCCAGGGATAGGTGATCGGCGACGGTGGCGTCCGGTGGGCGGGCGGACCCGATGGACGTGCGGGTGTTGAGGCCCCGCGTGGAACCCACGCGCCGTGCGAGGGTCTCTTCAAGGGTGGTTGGCGAGATGGGGAGTGAAGTGGCAACTCGCATGCTTAGCGTCGCGCTCACGCTGCTTGTTGCTTTGCAGCTCTCAGCCTGCGCAACCCTACCCAGCGCCCGACACGCGCAATTCCAATCGACCCTCCCCGTCGACACGGAGCGCTTTGGCCCCAGGCCCGACATCGTGGACGAGGTCGCCGTCTTCACCTTGAGCGAGGCACAGCAGCACGCGTTCCTCGACTACTTTTACCAACCGCTTCGCGAGGCCACACCGCCCCACGAGCGTGTGCACGACTACCTGCTGCAGATCACTCGCGGCTTCGACTTCCACAACGACACGCGCACCGCCTCGCAGGTGCTGTCGTCAGCGTCGGGCAACTGCCTCTCCCTGGCCATCCTCACCACCGCGCTAGCTGACCTGGTGGAGATCGATGTCGATTACCAGTTGGTGGACGGCACGCCCGTGTTCGAACAGCGCGGCGACATCGTCTCCCGCGGCGTGCACGTGCGCAGCATCCTCTACGACCCACGCTGGCAGAAGATCACCGACGGCGCTTCGGGCGCGCGCCGACCGGGCATCCGCTTCGACTACTTCCCCGAGGACACCAAGCGGGTTCGCCTCATCGGCAACCTGCCCTACGAGGCCTACGTCGCCATGTACTACAGCAACGTGGCGGGCGAGGCCCTCGCCGCCGGCGACAGGGGGGCGGCGTTCTGGCTGCTGCGCGAGGCGCTGCGCCACGACCCGGGCAACGCGATCGCCCTCAACACGCTCGCCGTGGTCTACCGCCACGCCGGGGATGCAGCCACGGCCGAGCGCATCTACCGCTACGCCATCGAGCACCTGCCTGAGAAAGCCAGTTTTTTGCGCAACTACGTCGTGCTCCTCACCCGTCAGGATCGTCGCCAGGAAGCGCTCGAGGTGTCCGCCAGGCTGGAGCGCCTCGACGATCAAAACCCCTTCAGCTGGGTGGCGGCGGGGCGCGAGGCGATGGCGGCGGGCGATTACCGGGAAGCCGCGCGCTACTTCGAGCAAGCGTTGGACATCGCGCCCTACCTGCACGAGGCCCACGCCCAGCTAGCCATCGCGTACCTGCACATGGGCAAGCGCGAGCGCGCGGAGCAGGCGCTTGGGTTGGCCCTAGAGAACGCGCCACGCCGCAGCACGCGATCGCTCTATGAGGCGAAGCTGGCAGTGTTGGACCGCCGCGCCGGCACACCCTAGCCGAGGTCCCGGGCGCCACCCACGTGCGCCCGGCACCCATCCCAGGCTTAGTCAACGTTACCCAAGATGATGATCCGAATCGGGTCGGCAGGGTCCGCCTGCAGGCCTGCAGCGACGCAGTCGAAGGTGGCGAGGCCGTCGTTGATGAGCACGGTCTGACCCGTCGCCTGGTTGGTGCAGCTCACCGTGGCCACGGTGGCCCCGAACACCTCGCCGCCGACAGGATCGACCGGGGGCGCGTTGGCGCCGGTGCCGATCAGCAGCACGCGAACGTCGGGCTCATCCTCATCGTTCGACACCACCGACACCACGCCGATGGCACGGCCGTTCAGCGACGGCGCGAACACCGCGTCGAAGCTGCACTGTCCGCCGGGCGCGAGCACGGCCAGCGAACACGTGTCGTTGCTGAGCGTGAAGGCGGGGTTGCTGGACTGGAGCGTGATGGTGATGACGAGATCCGCATCGCCCACGTTGGAGACCTGGATCGTGCGCGGTGCCGACATGTCGTCCACATCCACCGTGCCGAAGTTCACCCGGTCGGGCACCACGTCGATGTCCGGCGCGCCGAAGCACGAGCCGAAGATGCACTGGAGGTTGACCGAGTAGGAGCCGGTCTCGTTGATGCCAGAGTCGAACATGGCCATTGTGTAGGTGCCGGTTTGCGTCAGCGAAAGCTGCACGAAGGTGCCGGAGTTGTTGGGCGGCGCGAGGGTGGTGATGAGCACACCGTCGGGGCCGTACACCTCCAGGAAGGGGTCGAGGGCGGCGTTGTCGAGGTCGGTGGCGGTGATGCGAATCGTGTCGCCGCTCACGCCGGTGAAGGCGATGATGTCGCTGTCGGCGATGGGCGAGATCGTATCGACGATGGTCTCGTCGTAGCCGATGGATATGGCCGTCGGCGGTAGCGGGAACAGTTGCTGGGCGGCAACCGTGTAGTTGCCCGTCTCCGAGTCGCCGATGTCGGAGGCGATCAGCGTGTAGGTGCCGGTGCTGTCGAGGGTGGCGGTGGCGCGGGTGCCGCTGAAGTTCGGCGTCACCAGGCCGAGCAGGGGATCGCCGTTCGGGAGGCGGACGTCCACGAAGGTGTCCTGGGCGGCGTTGTCGCGATCCGACGCGCTGAAGATCACGGTGGTGCCGGCCGTGCCCTCGAAGGAGAACACGTCGCTGTCGCCGGCAGGCGAGAGGCTCGCTTCCACCTCACAGTCGACGCACACCTCCACGGTCTCCGGTGGCAGGGGCGAGAGGCGTTGCAGGGCGATGTGATAGCTGCCGATCTCGTTGTTGCCCGAGTCGGACACCAGCACGCTGACCGTGCCGGTGCACGGGCCGTCGAACTCCAGGGAGGCGCCAGCCTGGTTGGGGGTGCTGATGAAGTCGAAGGAGGTGCCTACGCAGTCGAAGAGCTCGGCCACGGGGTCGGCGGCGGCGTTGTCACGGTCGACGAGGGTGAGGCGGTAGCGCTCTGGGGCGCTCGCCTCGAGGGTGAAGACGTCCGTGTCGCCGACCGCGTCGAACTCGCAGCTGAAGATGTCGCCGACGGCGAGCGCGGTGGTGGGGGCGTCGGGGTCGCAGGGGGTGAGCTCGTCCGCCAAGGCCGTCCCCGCGCTTTGCATCATCACCCAGACCGCTGCGGTAAGCAGGCCGGGAAAGGTGGGTCGAAGTCGTTGATTGTCCATCACATCGTTCTCCTTAAACTCGCTCTAAGGTGGTGAGGCGCTCCGCCCCTACTCCTTCTCTGCGTAGAACGCTGATGAATCGCGCAAGTGTGTGCTTGTTGGCGCTGGTGCGTCGCACCAGTCCGGCGGGACTTGATTGCAACGTCAAGCGAGGTGAATGATGGGCCTCGTACAGGTGCTGATAGCCCGGAGGTAAGGATGGCCGACGGTTCGAAGAGCCCTGAAGAGGCAGCCGCTGCAGCGCTGGCGGCGATGAGCTACGAAGAGCTGCGGCGCATCGCCAGCCGCCTGATGCGGGCGGAGCGCGAGGGGCACACCCTGCGCGCCACCGCGCTGGTGCACGAGGCCTTCATCAAACTGGCGCAAGACGAGGCGCGTCGTTACGCCTCGCCGCTCCACTACGTGCGTACGGCCGTGCGCGCCATGCGCCACACGCTGATCGACTACGCGCGCAGTACGACCAGCCAACGCCGTGACTACGGCTTGCGCGTGACCCTCGATGAGGCCCACGGCTGTGAACGCTCGCCCCCACTGAGCCTCTTGGAGCTGTGCGAGGTGCTGCAGCAGCTCGATGAGGTGCGCCCCAAGCTCGCGGCCGTGTTCGAGCTGCGCGCGCTCGGCGGCCTGAGCGTGCGCGAGTGCGCGGAGGCGCTCGGGATCAGTCAGCGCACGGTGAACACCCGCTGGGAGGCGGGTCGTGCTTGGGTGGCCGATCGGCTCTCTGCCTCGGTGCTATGAGCGACGACACGCGAACGGATCACCTATGTGATCTGTTCGCGCAAGCGGCCACCCTCGACGACGAGGCGTTGGATCCGTTTCTGGATGCCCACTGCGATACGCCCGCGCTGCGCGAGGAACTGTCGCGCATGCTTGCGGCGCGCCACGATGCCGCTGCGCGATTTCCGTCCTTAGGTCCGTTTGCCTGCGCGGAGCACGACACCCTGCCGGCCCTCGAGCGCTACGATCTCCTGCGTCCCCTCGGTAAGGGCGGCCAGGCGCAGGTGTTCCTCGCCATGCAGCACGAGACCGAGCGTCTGGTGGCGGTCAAGCTACTTGCCCCCCTGGATGCGGAGACGACGCGCCACCTGCTCCAGCCAGAGCCGGTGCTTCAGGCCACGACGGCCCATCGCAATATCGCCGTCGTCCACGAGGCGAGCGTCGAGGGCAGCTCGGTGCCGTACATCGCCATGGAGTATGTGGAGGGGCCGTCGATCGATGTCTTTTGTGATGAGGAACGCTTGCGCATGCCCGCACGCTTGCGCCTGTTCCTCGAGGTATGTGCTGGGGTGACCCACGCTCATCGCCGTGGCGTGCTGCATCGAGATATCAAGCCGAGTAACGTGCTGGTCACGCGCGCCGATGGACAACCCTGTCCGAAGATTATCGACTTCGGCATCTCTCGCAGCGTTGGCGACACCTCATCCAGCCGTGCCGAGAGCTGGGTGAGCGGCACACCGCCCTATTGGAGTCCGGAGCAAGCTGGCGGCGCGCACGCACTGACCGTGGCCAGCGACGTGTATTCGCTCGGCATGCTGTTGCTGGAGCTGCTGACCGGTCCCGTGCCCCGGGAGGGTGCGGTCGGGCGGGCAAGTGATCGTTTGCGTCAGCTAGCGCCCCGGGAGCTGGCCACGCGTGCCCACGAACGCGGGCTGGAAAACCCAACGCGGCTGGTCCGCCAGACGACCGGGGATCTCGATCACATCGTGCTCCGCGCCACGGCCCATGACCCGGATTTGCGCTACGCCACGGTGGCGGCGCTCGCGCAGGACATCAACCGTCACTTGGCGCGACGCGCCGTGAATGCACATCCCCCCACGCTTGCGTACCGCCTCGGGCGGACGGTTGCGAGCCATCGTCGTGCCTTTCTCGTGGCGGGTGCGTTTGCCTTGACCATCGTGGTGGCGACCGCGTCCCTGCTCCAGGAGCATCGCAACGCGCTGCGGGCGACGCAGGCTGCACAGCTCGCCGAGGCGAGTGCGGCAGCGGACTCGGCAAGGGCCCTGGCGGTGACGGAGCTGCTCATAGACATCTTCGAGGAGGCGGACCCTTCCGCCACGCGCGGGGCCTCGATCACCGCCGCCGAGGTGTTCGAGACCGGTGCGACTCGCGTCCTTCAGCGGCTCGCCGATCAACCGAGCACGCAGGCCACGCTGCTCGATGCGATCGGGCAGGTGTACCGCAATCTGGCGCTCTACGGGCGAGCCCGTGAGATCGCCACCCAGGCCGTGACCTTGCGTCGCGAACTCGAGCCAGACGATGCCGCCTACGCCGAGAGCGTTCGCCTGCTCGGCCTCGCGGAGTTCGGGAGCGGTCGCTACGAGGACGCTCTGGCCAGTCACCGCGAAGCGCTGACCCTCAATGAGCAGCTGTTCGGGCGTGAGAGTGCGGCCTACGCCATCAATCTGCACAACCTTGGCGTAGCTCACCTACAACTTGGCAGCCTAGAGGCTGCTATGAAGGTGCTCGAAGAGGCGTTGGTGCTGAAGCGTCGTCATCTGCCGCCTGCGCATGATTCTCTTGCGGAGACGCTTACGGCGGTCGGCTCTGCCCACCGTCGCTTGGGCCACTACGAGGAGGCGCGCGCCGCATTCGAGGATGCCCTGGTACTGCGCCGATCGCTCGGTCAGGACATTCACCGCGACACGATGCTTTTGCTTTCGAATCTCGGCGCCACCGCCAACAACCTTGGCGACCACGCCACTGCCGAAGCCTACCTTCGCGATGCCCTCGCCATGCACGAGGTGATCTATGGCGAGCGCGATCACCATCACGTGGGGGCGGTGTTGTCGAACCTGGGAGCGGCGCTCGCCGCCCAGGATGAACTCGACGCCGCCGGCGGCGCGTTGCGTGATGCTGCCGGGAGATTACGCGGGTTACTTGGTGAGGCGCATCCTGATGTGGCTTTCGTGTTGTTGAACCTAGGGTCTCTCGAGCTACGTCGGCAGCAGGCGGATGCAGCGCGAGGGCACCTGGCGGAGGCGCTTCAGATCCTGGAGCACGCGAAGCTTCAGCAGGTGGTGCACTACTGCATCGTGCGGGCGAGTTTGGCGATGGCGCTCATGGACGAGGGCGACCTGGCAGGGGCGCAAGCCCACGCCCAGGCTGGATCCACCTGTGCGCGGGCGCAGTTGCCTGAGGGGCACCGGTGGGTAGCGATCGCAGACTCGGTGCTGGCGGGGGTGTGGCTGCGCCAGGGGCGTGCCCGGGATGCGATGGCCGTACTGCAGAGTGCCGTCGTGATGCTGGAGACCATTCCTGGGCAGCCCGGTTGGCGAGTGCGGCGTGCGCAGAGCGATCTGGCGTTGGTACGGTCAATGGATGGTGAGTAGGATCAACACACGGGCCAAGAATCCGTGCTCTAAGAGCTCGGACATAAAGGCGGGGAAGGTGCAAGCACCACTTCGAACATGTCGCCTCGGTCTGTCCCCGGCACTTGGAGTAGCGACTGCGATAGGGCGGACCATCATCAGTCTTGTCGATAGATGATGGTGAAATCAGAGGTGTCCGTCATCTGGGCTCGCGTCTCTTGAAGTGTAAGGCGCTCGTTGCGCACAGAAGGACTTATCTCGTCACCCGTCGTTAGCTCATCCAGCTTGGCGTGACCTTGGGTACGCGCCACTCTTTCTCAGTTCGCATTCGTTCATTCGACTGATTCGTCAACCATAGGGTGACGCTGGGACCACTAGGTCAATGGCAACGGGCTGCGCCCCAGTTGCGTCCGGCCCTCACTGCGATAACGGCAAGCTCCGCGGTTTCCACGGAGTGGTATTGAGCGGAATTGCGTAGCTTGCGCAACAAGCAACTCTCTTAGTCGCCGTATGGGGTATCTCACCTGTCCGGACATTTGCATTTATCCCCAAAAACAGTCGCTTACCTAATTGATGCAATCGATCACCCGATTGGTCCAATCAATTGATTGTAAGGGGTGTGGCTCTCTAGTTATGTTACCGGCCGTCATTGCCTTAGCGAAAGACTAAGTAAGAAGTCAGAGGGATGGCATCCGAAGAAGTCGGCGGCGTGCGCGTCAAGCGAGTGAAGGCGAACAGGTCATCGTTACTCTGGGAACTCTTCAGTGGAATAAGGGGAATTGTAAATGAGATATAACGCAAACAGGGCTCTAGGCTTGCGGTTCTACGGGGCGTTGATAGGAGTATTGGGGGTGTCGGTTGCTGTCGCCCAGCAGAGCGATACTTTCGTGGCCTGCGACGTACTGGATCCAGAGTTCGACAGTGACAACGATGTATTGGTTTACCAGCGTGAGATTAGCATTGTCGAGCAACGCGCCTTCGCCGCGTTTATGGATCCAGCTACGGGCACCATAGTGCCTAACACGACGTCTCAAATCGCGGATGATGTTGAGTATTACAATCGAGCACAGGCGGGCCCCAAATTCGCTGTTGGTACGAGTCCGCAGCTGCAGCCAGAGACCTTTCTTGCCTATACGAGGCGAATCGGTACGCTCGCGGACAACACTCAGGCAGTGGGTATTCTCACCTACGACGACGGCGTGCTCGGTTGTTTCCCAGGAGTCGGTCCGGCTGGAGACTGTTTCGATCCGTCGGCCGTGGGGCAAATTCCGGCTGTCGAAGACGTTGTGCCGGGCAGTATGGAGAGCAGGTTCTTCGTCTACACCAACGAAGATGAGGGATCGCCCTTTAGAGCGACGGCGCTCTATGCCTACGATACTGACCCGAACGATCTATTTTCCGACGAACTGCGATGGGCAACGGTCACAGACTGGTTGCCCAACGGAACCGGTGGCGAGAGGCAGTTCAATCAACAAGGTGTCGTGTGGGGGCGGCTACATACATATCAAGGAGCTATTGACGACAGTCTCAAGGTGGTGACTACCTATCGTTCTCCGACGCCATCGATTCAGGTGTGGCTCGTCGACGTAGAAAACCCAGATACCGTTGCTCCGATAAATGTCACCGGCCAAACGGCCAGTAATAAGTTCAATCCTTATCTTTTTGTTAACGCGGATCCTGCCGAAAACAACAACATGGTTGCGTTCCGAGAGTCTGCTCCTAATGCTCTGTCTTCCGCGATCACGATTCGCGCGGAGACGGCCCCTGGCTCGGGTATCTGGGAGGACTTTATGCAGATTACGGCAAGCGACCTCACAAGCTTGTACGAAGACGAACTCGTCTTTCAGTCTGAGGCTGTCGCCAACTTGAACTTTCTGCTCTCCCCTGAGACTTTCAATTTTGGTGGGCGGACCTACGTGCTATTCTCAACTTCAAGCGCTTTGCAGTTTCCCCAAGCAACAGACGGCAATGTATGGCTCGCTCTTGTCGAGCGCTCACCAAACCCGGTTCGGGCGATCCGCCTGAACACGCGCAGCCCCGGCCGGGCTCGCAGGATCCGCGCAGAGCTTGAGGTATACGAAGGCGGCAACGGTGTTCCGTACTTCTTCTACTCGGAGGTAGTAGGGCCCAACGACCCAGATGGCTGCACGTTCAACCAGAATCTGCTGCAGGACTTCGCGTTGCGGCGCGTCACCGTTTCACTGGCTGTCCTGAACAGCCTCTAGTACTCCAGGGAGAGGTTAGCAATGTCTGGGCAAAGAACGTATCGGTGGAGGTCCCTTGGATCGACCCTCGGAAGGCGAGTTATGCAGTCTACCCTTGCGCTCATTGCCGTGACTGCGCAGGCGGCGGGTGGGTTTCCACCCGTCGTCGATCTCGAGGACTTCGACGGCAATGATGGGATGGTTGTCGACGGGCGTTCTGCTGACGACCTGCTCGGCACCGGCGTTCGAATAGTCGGTGACGTCAACGGCGATGGCATGGACGACATTGGAATCGGTGCGCTGCTAGCTGCCACCGAACAACTCCCCTTGGGCGGGGAGGCGTACATCATATTTGGTGGAGACGCGCTGCCCGAATCACTCAGTGTTGATGACCTTAATGGGGTGAACGGCTTCGTATTTCAGGGTACCAGCCCAGACTCTGGGATCTTTGTTGTCTCTGGCATAGGAGACCTTAATGCCGATGGTCTTGATGACATCATGATCACGGCGAGCTCTGTGCAAATCGATGGCGAGGCTTCGGTTGGGCGCGTGTACATCGTTTTTGGCCGAGCGGAACCGTTCGACCCGCCCGTTATCACGGAAGCGGACCTAGACGGTAGCGTTGGTGTAGCTATCGACGGGTGGGATGATTTCGGAGACTTTGGGGACTGCGCTGCGCCTGCTGGAGACTTTAACAACGATGGATACGATGACGCTCTGGTGGTTGCACGGACTGCAGACGCGGGCGGTAGACGCGTCTCTGGTCAAGCGTATGTTCTGTTCGGCGGACCAAACTTCGTTGAAACGGTGCCTGACAACATCATCTCTTTGGACGGTACCAACGGCGTAGTCTTCAACGGTGCTGCGAACGGCAACACGACAGGCCGGGACTGTGGCGGTGCGTTCGACGCCAACGCAGATGGCGTCTCAGACATCATTTTGGGCGCGAACTCCGCCCGTGGCGCAGCGAACGAGTCAGGCGGTGAGGTCTACATTCTGTTCGGACGTAGTGGCCCGTTTCCCGCACGTGTTGACCTGTCCGGGCTAGAGGCCGGCAGCGGGATCACCATTAAGTGTGTCGAAGACGCGATTCGCTGCGGTATCGCGAGCGTGGGCGTTGGAGATCTCAACGAGGATGGCGTGGATGATGTGGCCTTCGGCTCCGCCGTTGCCAATCTGCAAGCTGGGCAGGTCTGGGTTGTGTTTGGGTCGCCAGCGTTGGACGATCAGGCGGAACTCCTTTCGACCGACTTGGACGGCAGCAACGGATTCACGATCATCGGGGCCCAAGAGGGTGCTGCCGACAGCGATTTGGTTCTCGGGTGGGTTGACGACCTTAACGATGACGGCGTCAACGACTTGTTAATCAGTGGGCGGGAGGGGTCTGCTCCGGGGCGACCGGGTGCTGGTTTGGTGTACGCGGTGCTCGGCGGAGCCGGCCTTGGGGCAACCGGCCATATGGAGCTTAGCGATGCAGCGGCGATTCGCTTCCTCGGGCCAGACCCGGAAGCCAGCTTGGGGGACAGTGTCAGCACGACCTCCGGCGACGTCAACGGAGATGGGCGCCCTGATTTCGTATTGGGGGCGCCGTTCGCGCTCGTCGATGGCGTTTCTACGGGCCGTGCCTACGTGTTCTTCGGTCGGGCGGATCTCGACGGTGATGACGTCCCGGACAGCGAAGATAACTGCGTGGAAGACTTCAACCAAGATCAGCGCGACACGAACAAGGACGGGTTCGGCAACGTTTGCGACGCCGATTTGGACAACAACTGCGTGGTTGATTTACGGGATTGGGTGGTGATGCGCAGCGTTTTCGGTAGCAATGATGCCGACGCTGATCTCGACGGGAACGGGACAGTGGACATCGCGGACGCGAGAACGCTCTTCCGCGATCGGTTCGAGGCGCCTGGTCCGAGTGGGGAGATAGAGGCCTGCGCCCCCAACTGACTCCAGAGAGAAGTATCCCCAGGTGGCTTGGTCTCGCGATGACCGGGTTGTATGCCACAACGCCAGCATCTACACGGGCTAGAGCGAGGGATCGGTCAAGGGGTTTTCGGTTCCTTAATCGAGCGTGGGCACGCTGGAGTGCAATTCTCGGATTCTGAGCGTTGAAGCACCTGTTCGCGGGGGCGGGAGTTTCTTGCGGCGGGACTCCTTCCAGACCAAAGAGACTTCGTCAATACTCGCGATCACCAGTGCCGCCTGGCAGCCAACCTGGCGGCAGCGGTGTACGCTGCTAACCTCATGAAACGCGAACACCTTGTGGCTAGTTTAGTCAGGGTCACGTGCCCCGTCTCCGCCAGTATTCCCGTTACTCAACCCTCGCTGCTAATCCTCAAAGGCCGACCAACGCTCGCGCGCCGTCTCCAACAGCCGCACGAAATCGCGATCTCCAGCGATCCCCTTGAGGGTGGGATCAGACTCGGCGAGGAACGGGTAATGGATGAAGCCCCGGTCGACGGCGACGCTAAGCCACCGTACGGCTTCGGTGCCGTTGCCAGCTAACGCGTACGCCTGACCGAGCAACCGCGGAAACATATCGTTGCTCATGGCGAGGGCCTCGTGGTGGTCCGGCAGGGCTTCGCCGCTCGGTAGGGCTTCCCCTCTCACCGCACGGGCGAACATGCGCGCGATCTGCGCCGGCAGTGAATCGGCTAGTGGCGCGGGGAACTCCTCCACTCGCTGCAGCAGCTCCTCGGTGTCTCCGAGGGAGGCGAGTATCCAGACGTAAAACAGGCGGCCGATGGGGTTTCCCGGGTCCATCTCGAACATGCGTCGATAGGCGGGCAGGGCGGCGCGGAAGTCACCGTCCAGGGCGTCCGCCCAGCCGGGCAGGCACTGCGTGAGCGGCGTCAGCGGGTCAATCGCCAGCAACCGCTCGATCAGCGGCCGGGCGCGGGTAACGCGGCCGCTGATGAGGTAGCAGTTGGACAGCAGGCCCAAGGTGTCCGGATCGGACTGATTCACCTGCACCGCGCGCTGCAGTTCCCGCACCGCCTGCTGCACCTCGCCGCGGCTGTAGTGGATCCAGCCCGCCAGCTGCCTGGTGCCGGGGTCGTTGGCATCAATGGCGAGGAGCCGTTCGGCCTGATGCTGAGCCTCCGTCAGGGGCCGTTCGCTCAGATCGATGCCGGCCTCGCGGTAGTGCAACCAGGTGCGCCCCAGGGCGGCGTGGAGCATCGGTTCGTCGCCTGCCAGCTCGATCGCGCGGCCAAGCAGATCGATAGCCTGATCGATGGCATCCGGTCGCCAGCGCAGGGACTGCTGTCTCGCCGCCATCGCCAGTTGCCAGGCCTGTAGATTGCCTTGCGCGGGCTGGCGGCGCAGATGCCTGTCCTCCTCCTGGGTGAGATGCAGCTCGAGCGCGCTGACGATGTGTCGGGCGATGCGCTCCTGAATGGCGAACACCTCTTCAAGGCTTGCATCGAAGCTGTCGGACCAGCGCTGCTGATCCGCCTGCGTGGCGATCAGGCGCACGGCCACGCGCATGCGCTCGCCCTGCACGCGCACGGAACCTTCGACCAGATGATCGACCCT
>JBCBZW010000082.1 GCA_039815145.1 Pseudomonadota bacterium | reverse complement strand
CTCCAGGGCTGGCAGTACGCCACCCTGATCTCCCCGGTGTTCGTCGCCTTCCTGCTCATCAAGGTGAGCGGCATCCCCATGCTCGAAGAGCGCGCGGATGCCCGCTGGGGCGGGCAGGAGGACTACGAGCGCTACAAGGCCAACACGCCGGTATTGATGCTGAATCCGCCTAGCAGCTAGCCCTCTTCGCGGCAAGCGCTCAGCAGACGCGCCAGCTCGACCTCACCTAACTCGTTCATATGCTGGATGTTACGTACGGGCACGTCGTTGGTGTCGATGCCCGAGGCCACGGCCTTCTCCACGCTCGTCTCGCGCAGCAGATGAAGCATGGGATACGGCGACCGGTTGGTGTAGTTCTCGGCCGCGTTCGGCGCCGTACCGGCAAACTGGTAGTCGGGATGGAAGCTCGCCACCTGGTAGACCCCGTCGCGATCGCCTTCCACGAGTAGGGCATCGGCCAGGTCGAGAAAGTCGTTGTAGGCGAGAAAGTCCTGCAGGACGGCGGGGTGAATCAGGAGCGTGGTCTCGATCTGCGGTTGCTGGTCGAGCAACACGATCTCCGCCTGCAGCGCCTCGAGCAGGGCCTCCTCGTCGTCCGCCTCGGTGACGACCACGCGCACGCGCTCCGCGGCCAGCGGGGCGGCGGCAAAGGGGCACAGGCCCATGCCCACCACGAAGGTCTCGAGCCACCGGCGGGTGGCTGACGCCACGACTTGCTCATCCATTGCGGCAGTGTGCCACGCGGCAGCGACGGACGGTTCGCCCGTGCTAAGGTCCGCGCCGTTCTCCCCCTTTGACCGGCGCCGCCTGGGCGCTGCGGGTGTCCCCACATGTCCGATCTGTTGACCGTCATCCTGCCGGTCTTCGCGTTGATCTTCGCCGGCTACGCGGCCGCGCGCACCAAGCTCATCGGCCCCGATGGCGCCAAGGGGCTGAACGACTTCGTCCTCTACTTCTGCGTGCCGCCGCTGCTCTTCCGCACGATGCAGACCGTGAGTCTGGATGCGGGATCGACCCTGCGCGTGTGGGGCGTGTACTACTCCGCCGTCGCGGTCATCTGGGTGATCGTGGCGCTGGCCGCGCGACGGGTACCCGGCCTGGGCGCTGCCGGAGGCGCCGGCACGGCCTTCGCGGCCACCTTCGGCAACCTCGGCATGATCGGCCTGTCGATCGCCTACCTGGCCTTCGGCGACGAGGGCCTCGTGATCGCGGCTCTGATCATCGCCATCCACTCCGCCAACCACTGGTTCTTCTGCACCCTGTGGGCGGAGTTCGCCCTGCGCCGCCAGGGCGTCTCGCCCGGCGCGGTGGCGGCGAGCGTGGTGATGACCCTGCTCAAGAACCCGATCGTGTTGGCGCTCATGTTCGGCGCCGCCTGGAACGCTGGCGGCCTGACCATGCCGGCGGTGGGCGAACGCCTGATCGCCCTCGCGGGCGACGCCGCCATCCCAACGGGCCTGTTCGCCCTGGGGCTGGCGGTGGCGGCCTACCCGATGCGTGGCAACCTGACGGCCATCAGCACGCTCATCGGCCTGAAGATGCTGGTGTTTCCCCTCACGGCCTGGGCGCTCGCCGTGTTCGTCTTCGCCCTGCCGCCGCGCGAGACGGGGCTGGTGGCGCTGTTCGCTGCCCTCCCGACGGGCATGAACGCCTACTTCTTCTCCCTGAAATTCGACGCAGGCGTACCGGCGGTAACGGGCGCGATCGCCGTCGGCATCCTCCTGTCCGCCATCTCGATTCCCCTCGTCCTGCATCTGGCCGGCGTGTGATGAACGCCAGCGCAGCCGCAGGGGATGCCGCCTGGGTGGATCCGCCGCCGCGAGCCCGGCGAATTCGCAGCCACCACCCCCTGAGCACCACCGACCCCTCATGAGCGCAGCTTCCCAGCCCCTGAGACCCCCGGGCCGAATCGGCCTGATCGGCGAGAGTCGCACGGCCCTCGACCTCCTCACCATGCTCGGCCCCCTCGCCAAGGCGCAGCTCCTGCCGCGGCGAGCGCGCGAGCATCCGCGCACGGTTGTGGCGGTACCGGGCTTCGGCGCCGACGATCGCTTTCTCGCCCCCCTGCGCCACTACCTTGGCCGGCACGGCTACGACGCCACCGGCTGGGGCCTCGGTCGTAACCTCGCCGGCGTGAACATGCGCCACGAGCTAAAGGACATCTCCGCCGCCTGGCCCATCGAGCCGCGCGAGCCCTACCGTGGCGAAGGCGGCGTGCCCTACCTCTGTGAGCGCTTCATCGAGGCCCTGCGCGAGCGCCACGCAAACGACGACCGACCCTTGACCCTCATCGGTTGGAGCCTCGGCGGCTACATCGCCCGCGAGGCGGCGCGGGACCTACCGCAGCTCGTCGAGCAGGTCATTACCCTCGGCGCACCCACCATCGGCGGCCCCAAGTACACCCTGGCGGCGCCGTTCTTCTCCCGGCGCGGCATGGACCTCGACTGGATCGAGGCGGTGATCGAGCGGCGCGAGCAACACCCGATTCACCAACCGATCACGGCGATCTACAGCCGCAGCGACGGCATCGTGCGCTGGCAGGCCAGCCTCGATTCGCACAGTCCGAACGTGAGGCACGTGCAAATCCCGAGCGCTCACCTCGGGTTGATCTTCAACCCCCGGGTGTGGCGCGAGGTGCTGCGCGCCCTGGACGCCCACGCCACCGTCGAAGCGTAGAACTCCTCGAGCAAACGAACTCCGGCCACGCGACATCCCAAGGGGACGTCGTCGTGTTCCTTCAGACCGGAGTTCACCCATGCATCGCCCCCTCGCCTACCGCCTGCCCGCGGCGGCCCTCGTCCTGCTCGCCGCCACCGCCCAAGCCGACAACGGGGAGCTGGCCCACGCGCTACCCATCGGTGCAGCGCCCACCGTCGACGGCGATCTGAGCGATTGGCCCGCACACCTGCCGCGTTACCCGATCGTCTTCGACAACGCGGGCGAGCGGCGTGCAGGCGATAGCAACTTCGACGCCAGCTTTCGCGCGGCCTACGACGCGGTGACCCGGTCGCTCTACATCGCCCTGGAAGTGCACGACGACGTCCACCGCGTGGCACAGGTCGCCGAGGCGGACTGGTCCCGCCAGGACGGCGTCATCTTCTACCTCGACGAACGGCATGAGACGCGCGGCTCGGGGCCGGTCCTCTATTCCGTAACGGGCGACCATCGCCGATTGCTGAGCGATGAGCACAGCTGGGACCCAGCCGTAGGCCAAGCCAGCTGGGACCAGGTCTCACTGGCCACGGCGCGCACCAACGATGGCCGCACCCTCTACGAGTGGCGCATCGTCACCGCCGAGCCCCTGGCGCCCGGGCGTAGCCTCGGGATCGACTTCCTGCTGAGCGACGACGACACGCCGGACCAGGCCGACCCGGCGGCGCTCTACTCGTGGGGACGGGGGTTCGGCAAGAGCCAGTCCGGCGGACGCCTGGGCGATCTGCTGCTGATCGACACGCTGGCGCCCCTCGGCACGCTCGAAGGCACCGTCGAATGGCATCCGCCAGGCGCGATGAGCGAAGAGGACGCAAAGGTGGCACGCCCAACCCGGGTACGGGTGACACCCGAAGGCCACGCCCAGGCCTTGCACGCCGCGATCGACGATGGCGGTCACTACGAACTGCTGCTGCCGCGAGGCACCTACCGCCTGAGCATCGCGGATCACACCGTGGGCGATCCCTGGGGGGCGCTGGCGGTGGTTGGTGACAGCACGCCCGTGAGCGCCACCGTGGCTGCCGCCCAACGCACGATCGCCCCCGTACTGCAGGCCAGCGCCGCCGAAGCGCCGGCGATCTTCGAGGCGAAGGGCGTGCTCTTCGATTTCGACCCGGCCTTACACAGCGATAAGGTCGATACGGCGATCGATGCGCTGATGCGCTTCTACAACGTGCCCGGCGTGTCCGTGGCCCTGGTGAAGGACGGCGAGATCGCCTACCACCGCGCCCGCGGACTCGCCAATGCCTACACGGGGGAGACGCTTAGCGACACCACCCTGTTCGAAGCTGCCTCGATCACCAAGATCGTCTTCGCCTTCGCGGTCAATCGCATGGCCGAGCGCGGCGACATCGATCTCGATCGCCCACTGCACGAATACCTCCCCTTCGAGGAGATCGCCGACGACCCTCGCTACCGCAAGATCACGGCCCGCCACGTGCTCTCCCACCAGACGGGTTTCCCCAACTGGCGCTGGGCCACGGCGGACGGGCGCATGCAGATCAACTTCTACCCGGGCACGCGCTACGGCTACTCGGGCGAGGGCTTTGAGTACCTCGGTCGCGTCGCCGCCAAGCTGAGCGGCAAGCCCCTGTCACAGCTCGTCTATGACGAAGTACAGGTGCCCATGGGATTCGCCGAGCACACCTACTTCTCCGCCAACGAAGATCTTTACAAGGTCGCCTCGCGGGGCCACTTCTCGGGCTTCACGTCCGTGCAGGACTTCCCCGAGGAGATCGGCGTGGCCCACAGCATGTACACGCAAGCGGGGGAGTTCGCCAATTTCATGCTCGCCCTGATGGCGCGCAAGGGGCTATCGGCAGCCGGCTACGAACGCATGTTCGAACCCCAGGTCGGCATCCCCGAGGATCCGCAGGATGACCCCGCCTGGCCCGCCCAGTACGGCCTGGGCTTTCATCTGATGGAGTCGCCTCAGGGCCTGACCTACGGTCACGGCGGCAACAACGGTGATTTCGTCTGCATGTTCGAGGTCTACGACGAGCACGACGTGGGGTTCATCGTATTCACCAACGCCGACACGGGCGCCAAGCTGATGTCGGATCTCCGCAGGTTCCTGATCGTAGGCGATAGCAGCACCTGAGGTAGGCGCGAGGATCATTGTTCACATCCCGGGCTTCGGAACCACGCTACGGTCGGCGTCGGTTCTTAAGCTAGGGAGTGATTCGATGAACCTCATCCAACGCAGCGTCGCCGAAGCGATCGGCACCTTCTGGCTGGTGCTCGGCGGTTGCGGCGCCGCCGTATTCGCTGCCGGCGTGCCGGACGTCGGCATCGGCTACCTAGGTGTTTCGCTCGCCTTCGGCCTGACCGTGCTCACCATGGCCTACGCCATCGGGCATATCTCCGGCTGCCACCTGAACCCGGCCGTGTCCGTCGGTTTGGCGGTAGCGGGACGCTTCAAGGCGGCGGAGGTTCCTGCCTACGTCATCGCGCAGACGGCCGGCGCGATCGCTGCCGCCGCCGCCCTGCTCTGGATCGCCGGCGACATGGGCATGTACGGCGCCGACCAACCGACCCTGCAACTCGGTGCATCCAGCCTCGCAGTGAACGGATACGATAGCCTCTCGCCCCAGGGCTACGGCATGATGGCGGCCCTGATCACCGAGCTCCTCATGACCGGCTTCTTCCTCTTCATCATCCTCGGCGCCACGGACAAGCGCGGCGTGGCCATGAACGCAGGCCTCGCGATCGGCCTGGCCCTGACCCTGATCCACCTGATCTCGATCCCGGTCACCAACACGTCGGTGAACCCGGCGCGCAGCACGGGCCCGGAGCTGATCCTGGCCTTCGCAGGCCATGGCAAGGCGCTGCTACAGCTGTGGCTGTTCTGGCTCGCACCGATCGCCGGCGCCGCCATCGCCGCGATGGTCTACCGGATGCTCGAAGAGGACTGATCGCCGCCACGCGACCAGGGGTGCTGGCGTGGACGGCGCCAGCACCCGAAACGGCCGGCCTGGGCCCGTAAGCCGTTGATACAAGGGGGCGAGCAGAACACCGCCAACCAATCCGGCGGTTGCAGCATCAAAGGGAGTTGAGTCAGCCCAGGAGAGACCGTCCCCATGGCCCAGCACACCCGATTCCCCTCCGTCGCCGCCCTGGCGGCGTGTAGCTCGATCGCCCTGCTCTCCCTGAGCGCCACCGGCCTAGGCGACGTATGGGAGCAGATCGGCCCCACCCACGAGGTCAGCATGGCGGTGCCCGACGGCGCACACCTGCGCCTCGATCTGCCCGTCGGCCAGGTGGACGTGGTCGGCACCGATGGCGACGAGCTGCGCGCTCGCATGCAGATCGAGTGCAAGGCGAACAAGCGCCGCTGCGCCAAGCGCGCCGAGCGCGCCACCCTCTCTACCATCAGCAACGGCAACACGCTGACCCTGCTCGCCAGCCCCGAGGGCATGAATGCCTACAAGGGCGCGCAGGTGAGGATCACCGTGGAGGTGCCGCGCAGCGAAACGCTGGAGGTGGAGTTCGGGGCAGGCGAGCTCGATGTGCGTGACGTCGATGCCTGCGTGAGTCTGCGCATGTTCGCGGGTGAGGCAGATTTGCATCTCGCCGGCGAGCGCATCGACGACATTTCACTCAAGACCGGCATGGGCGAGTCCGCGCTCTACGTGAACAGCAACGCGGTCAACGGTAAGCGTCCCTTGCTGGTGGGGAGCAAGGTGGTGCACGCCCTGGGCAACGGCGACTGCTCCCTGGCCGCCCGCCTTCGCTTCGGCGAGCTCACCGCTCACCTGCACTGAGCTCGTGGTCATGGGATTCCCAGGGTCGCCAGGGGATCCACGGAGAAGAGCGTCTGGTGCCCCCACAGCGCCGTGAGCAGCCAGAGTGCCACTGCGCACGCGAGGCCGAGCGTCGCGGGCTGATTCCAGTGACCTCGACCGGGCGTGAGGTGCGCCCAGGTGTCGGCGCCCAGCTGGCGACGACGGCGCCGCTCCACCGCCGCAGCCCCCACGACACCAAACACCGCCGCACCGAGAAACAGGATCAGGCTGGGCCAGTCGCCATTGGCCGGGACATGAGCCACGCCCCACGCGCTGAAGCCCCAGAGCAAGGGATGGCGAATCCAGCCCAGTGGGCCTGGACGCTTTGGATCGTAGACCGTTGGTGACCGCAGGCTGACGGACAACGGATTCGGGAGCGCCGCCCCGACACCCAGCAAGCAGAACGCCAGCAGCGACCCACAGATAGCGAAGGGGTAGGCCCAACTCGGCGTACCCCACAGGAACATGCGGGGGGCATGCAACAGCGCGCGCACGACCCAGGTGAGCAGCACCACGGACACGGCGCTGTAGGCGATGAGGTAGATCGGCCCGCCCAACACGCCGACCAGCCGTGCCCGCAACGGTGGCCGTGCCAAGAGCACGTGGACGGATACGAAGACCGCCATCGCGAGCAGGACGCTCACGGGCGCGCGGCTTCAGCCGGCTGAGGCCATAGGTCGGAGCATGGCGGACGGGCCATCCGCGAGCAGATCGAGCGTCTCTTCGAGCCCGATGGGCTTACCAAACAGATACCCCTGGTAAAGCACGCAACCCAGCGAGCGCAGGCGTTCCGCCTGCTCCCGAGTCTCCACCCCCTCGGCCACGACGCCGAGGCCGAGATTGTCCGCCAGCCCGATGATCGAGCGTACGATCTCATCGTCGTCTCCACCGTGCTGCAAGTCCGAGACGAACTGACGGTCGATCTTGAGCATATCAACCCGGAAACGCTTGAGGTGGGTCAGGGAGGAGAAGCCCGTGCCAAAGTCATCGAGGGCCACGGAGAAGCCGTGCTGGCGCAGCGCGCGCACGTTGCGCTCCACATGCTCGGTGGCCTGGCTGATGAAGGCGGTCTCGGTGATCTCCAACTCGAGGCACGCCGGATCGATGCGATGATCGCGCGCCGCCGCAATGATCTCCTGGGCAAGGCCTGGCAAGCGCAGCTGCTCTGCGCTGATGTTGAGCGACAGCACGCCGGGATCGAAGCCCGCTTCTCGCATACGCGCGTACCCCTGCGCCGCCTGCTGCAAGACCAGCGAACCCAGGGGCACGATCAGACCGCTGCGTTCCGCCTCGGGAATGAAATGCGCCGGGGGCACTGGCTGCCCATCGCGGCACCAGCGCACGAGCACCTCGAAGCCTCGTATTCGACTTCCCGGCAGATCGACCTGGGGCTGGAAGACGACGAAGAACTCGTCTTCGGCGATCGCCCGCCGCAGCGACTGCTGGAGCGCGAAGCGCGCCTCGATATCCTCCTGCAGGGCGTTGCTGAAGAATACCTTGCTCGGCTCCTGCGCCTTGGCGGCGCGCGTTGCCATGCCAGCGCAGCGAAGTAGCTGGGGGGCGTCGCGCGCATCGGCGGGGTAGCGCGCCGCCCCGAAGGAGAAGGCCAGGGCCAGGGGCACGCCATCGACGTGGAAAGGCGCTTGTAGACGACGATCGATACGATCGACCGTGCGCTCTGCCTCCGAGGGGTCTACGTCGCGCAACAGTAGGCAGAACTCGTTGCCACCCACGCGCGCCACCGTGTCCACCTTGCGTGAGAGCTCGTCGAGGCGGCGGGCCACGGCGTCGAGCACGCGATCGCCCACCTGATGCCCCCGAGACTCGTTGACCGACTTGAAATCCTGGATGTCCAGAAACAGCAGCAGACCGCAGGACGCTTGCCCGCCGGGGCCCTGCGCCGCCAAAGCCTCGTCCACCGCGCGCAGGAGCGCGCGCCGATTGCACAGGCCGGTGAGATCGTCCTGCTCCGCCATCCGTCGCGCCTGGGCCTCGGCCGCCTTACGCTCGGTGATGTCGATCCGAATCGAGACGAAGCGCTCCGGCGTGCCGTGGTTGCCCGCGATGGGCACGATAGTGGTGTCGACCCAATACAGCTCGCCGTTCTTGCGGCGATTGCAGATCTCGCCGTGCCAGCATTCACCGGCGACGATCGTTCGCCAGATGTCGCGGAAGAATCCCTTGCTGTGCCAGCCGCTGTTCACGATGCGGTGGTCCTGCCCCATCAGCTCCTCGCGGGAGAAGCCGCTGATCGCACAGAAGTGATCGTTCACGAAGCGGATGGCACCGGCGCGATCAGCGATGGAGACGATCGCTTGCTCGTTGAGCGCTTGTTGAAAGGCGGACAGGGTGCCGGTGACCTCGCGCGCCTCGGTGATGTCGCGCTCGACGGCCACGAAGTACTCAATCTCGCCGCTGGCGCCGTGCACGGGCGAGATCTCCATGTCGATCCAGTACTCGTCGCCGCCCTTGGTGTAGTTGAGCAGTTCGACGCGTAGGGGCTCCCCCGCCTGCAGGGCAACGGAGATACGCTGACGCACCCGCTGATCGGTACCCGCGCCCTGGAGCAACTCACCGGGGCGCTTGCCGAGCGCCTCGACCGCCGAGTATCCGGTGCGGGCGACGAATGCGCTGTTCACCCAGACGATGTGCTGCTGCGCATCGGTAACGATGATCATGTCCCGCGCGTGCGTCGCGACCAGGGCGAGCAGATTCGGGTCATCGATCATGCCCGCCACATCAGGCATCGGTAGCAGTCATTCGTTGAATGCGCATCCTCAGACGGTGCCACAAGGCCTGCCCGGGGGCCGTGACCCGCCGCCCAGATCGCATAGCACCCGACGCCAGGGGCATAACGCGGCGCCGTCTGCGCCTACCTTTTCGATCAGGTCAAAAGGCGCCAATCGACGGACTCTTCCGAGATCTGGTCGGCACCTATCTACCCATTATATGACCTAGCCTAATTGCCGATCGTATAGCCACTTAATATTTTTCATACTCGAAAGGAGGCCGCGGTGGCGCAAACAGAGAACCGCTCGATCGCCCACGCGGAAGCACTCGCATTCGTCGTCTCCGACCGAGTAGGTAGCGACGATCTGGAGTTCCTCAACCAAATTATCGACTCGGTGGCTGACCCCATCTTCGTCAAGGACGAGCGCCTCGCCTGGATCTTTGTGAACCAGGCATTCTGTGACTTCATCGGCCATCCACGCGAAGCCCTGCTGGGCCGAACGGACGCAGACCTGTTCCCGGCTGCGGAAGCGGCCGTGTTCAACCGCATCGACCGACAGGTGTTGGACAGCGGCACAGCCAACGTCAACGAGGAACTGCTGACCAACGCGGCCAGCGGCGAGCAACGAACCATCCGCACCACCAAGACCATGTTCTTCCGACCGAACGGGGCCCGGATACTGGTGGGAATCTTCACCGACCTCACGGTGCTGCGCGACGCCCAGCACCAGCTCGAACAAGCCAACGAGTTGCTCCGTCATCAAGCCCTTCATGACCCGCTGACGGCGCTACCCAACCGGCGGGCACTGGAACGGGCGCTCGATCGCACCCTGGCGCTCGCAGAACGCCACGGGGAGGCCTTCGCCCTCCTATTCCTGGACTTGAACGGCTTCAAGCAAGTGAACGACACCCACGGGCATGACGCGGGCGACGAGCTCATTCAGCACACCGCCACCCGGATCACCGCCCAAGCGCGCAGCGCGGACTTCGTGGCGCGGCTCGGTGGTGATGAGTTCGTGATGCTCGCGCGCATGACCGACACGGTGGATGCGGGGATACTGGCCCGGCGCCTGGGCGAAGCGCTGTCTCGCCCGGTGCCCCTGGCCATCGGAGAGGTCAGCGTGAGCACCAGCATCGGCGTCGCCCGCTACCCAGAGGACGGGCGCACCCGCGATGTCCTGCTGCGCCGCGCCGACAAGGCGATGTACCACGCGAAACGCGTGCTCAGGCAGAGCTTAGCGTTTGCGCACGAAGTCGCCGAAGACGCATAAAGATGCACGCGCAACGGTATTGCGCGTAATAAATAGACTCATTCCAAGAGCGAGCTACCCCCCGCGGTCCACCACCGCTTCTCGACCGCGTTGAAGCGGCAGGAACCACTCGACACAAGCCTCGACGCGCAACTGCCTCGACGGCCACCGGCGATGGCGTGATGCACGGACCCACCAACGGCGACCTGTCGAGGGACAGGTGCATCAAGGCTGGGAACGGCGTGAACACCCTGTGGCGAAAAACTCACCTATGAGTCTGTGTGATTGAGTGTTGAGTCCGTATTAACCGCAACTTACGTGCATTGTCGCGAATGATCAGTTATGTTTTTTTCGCTATTTGGGGAAGTTCGCGATGATCGGGGGGCCTGTCTTCACGCCATGCTCCCTTCCGGACGCTCCGGGGCGTAGCCGCGAAGCAACGGACTAGCGATCTTTGAGGGCGTTAACGGCATGCTCGCAACACTATTCGAGGGCCGTTGCGAATGAGAAATGAGGGGAACTATTGATGATCTCTAATTGGAAGACGAGGGGCCTGACGGCAGGCGTCGCGCTAGCCCTCGCTGCTGCGTATCCCGCAGTGGCGCAGGACGATGAAGCGACGTTCAGCATCTCAGGGTGGATCAACGAAGGCGCGGCCTTCTACGACGATGGGCAGAGCAGCGATATCGTGCAGGTGTCGGACAACGGTACGACACTCGGTAGCCGCATCACCTTTGCCGGCTCAGCACCGCTGCCCAACTCGGGCATGAAGGCGGGCTTCGAGGTGATCCTCGAGCCGCAATCGATCTTCACGCCGCTCATCTTCAGTAACCAGACCAACTTCGATAACGGTAACGGCGGTGACATCCGCCTGCTCGGTAGCAGCGCGTACGTCGAAGGCGCGGCCGGTAAGCTGACCTTCGGCTTGCAGTCCATGCCGACGGATAACATCGCCGTGCTGGCAGACCCCTCGCTCACGCTGTGGTCTTCCATCTCGCCGCTGTTCCGCTTCAACGGCTTCAACATTCGGGGCACCGGCGATGGCAACGCCGTCTGGGGTGACTTCGCCGAGTGTTTGACCGGTAACGAGCTGCAGGGCGCCGGCGGTATCGGTATCGACTGTAACGGTATCTACCGCAACGGTATCCGCTACGATCTGCCGACCATCGCTGAAGGCCTCAACATCGCCATCGGCTACGCCAACGACGACATCTACGACGTCGCCCTGAAGTACAACCACGACTTCGGCGGCGCCACGGGTGTGTTCCACATCGGTTACGCCGAGAACAACGGCGGTACGGCCTTCTACGAGTCTGCCAACAACCTGCAGGTGCAGGCTGGCTTGATGCACAAGGACTCGGGCATCTTCGGCACCATCGCCTTCCAGTCTGAAGAAGCGGAAGGCCTGAGCGCCAACGCCCAGGCCATCGGCTACGGCGACGACACCACCGCCTGGTGGTTCAAGGGCGGCGTGAAGCGCAGCTTCTTCTCCTGGGGTGACACGGCACTCACCGGCTGGTACGGCACCTACAACGATCAGTTCGGCGATATCAACGCCACACTGACCACCGGTATGGTCACCGACTCGGAGATGCAGCGTATCGGCCTCTCCATCGATCAGTACTTTGGCAGCAAGCTGATCATGTACCTGGTGTGGGAAGCGCTGGACATCGAAGTTGACGGCACCACCACGCAGGTGGAAGCAGCCTTCAACAACGCTGATCAGCTGAACTCGGTCGTGCTTGGCATGACCTTCTTCTTCTGAGGTAACCACCCTTACCTCGACGGGAGATGGCACGGACGTCGGTCTCGACGTCCGTGCCTTTATCGGCCCACCGGCCACCTCCATCGCCCTACCCCAGCGCCCGCTTCCCGTCGTACACTGCCACCATTGATTTCTGACGCAGGCGTACCATGCTGAGTCTTCCTTCGCCGTGCGGCTCCAAGCCGCGCCCGTTCCGTCTCCTTGCACCGCAAATCATTGCTCTAGCAACGTTTTTTGCCCTGACCTTCGGGCCCGCCAGCCACGCGCGCGACCCTGATGTGTTCTACAAGGACGGCGCCTATTCCACCTTTACGTTGGCCGATCAGGACACCGATCGCTACGGGCTCAACGAGCATCCTGTGGAGCTCTCGCCGGACGATCTCAAGCCCATCCTGCAAGCCATCACCGTGCGCGCCGACGGCCTGTTTTCGAACAACGAGCTGGAGACCCTGTTCTCCCCCCAGCAGGCCACCCTGCTCGCGGGGCAGATCGCCAAGGGCCTGCAGCTGGCAGGGCCCGACCAGGACGTCACCTTCGTGATGCAGCGGCGCTCGCGGCGCCTGGTGTTGCTGAGCGGCCTGGCCCTGACATCGGGACGAATTTTCTTCGCGGACGGCAAGCTGAACATCATCATCGGCGAGCTCGATCGCCAGCGTAACCGCGAGTTCGAACGGCTGTTCGACACCACCGGCGCGGTGCAGCCCTACGCCCTGAGCTCCGGCACGCGCAAGCGCAACTCCGGTGCGCTGAAGGGCCAGTTGCTCGCCTACGAGGGGCTGAGCAATCAGGTCACCTCGAAGGGCAAAGTGCGTACGGACTGGATCCTGATCGACGTGCCGCTGGCCCTCGACAGCCTCGAGGCCCAACCCTCCCTCGCCACCGCAGGCAGCAACGGCGCCAGCGGTGCACCGGCCGCGGTGCCAGCGCCCGCCCCCAGTGCGGGGATGACCAGCGAAGAGGCCGCGGCGCTGCAGGCGGAGCAGGAGGCCATGCGCGCGGAGATGTCGCGCATGCGGGAGCAGTTGGAGGCCGCCCCGAGCGGCAGCAGCACACCCGCGGCCGTACCCGCCGCGGCCACGGCCGCCCCGAGCGCTCCCCTTCGCGTCCCCGGCACCAACATCGAAGAGCGCCTGCGCCTGCTGATCGACCTGTACCAACAGGGCCTGATCACCGAGGCGGAGTACAACGACAAGCGACGTCAGATCCTCTCGGAGCTGTAGTGTCCTGTCACGCTAGTGACAGAACACTAGCCGTGTTGGGCGCCGCCGCCGCGGCGCTGCTCGCTGCCGCTCCCGCAGCGGCCCTCGGGGCGTGCGAGGTGGAGCTGCTGGTGCTCGGCACCTCCCAGGACGGTGGCACTCCCCAGTTCGGGCGCTGGCAAGACCCGGCTTGGGAGCAACCTTCGGCAGCGCGCTTGTCCCTGGGCTTGGTGGATCACCGCCGCGGGGCCCGCTGGTTGTTCGAGGCCACCCCGGACGTACGCCGCCAGGGCTACGACCTCGCGCGCCTGGCGGGGCCGCAAGCATCGGACGCACCGATACTCGATGGCGTGTTCCTCACCCACGCGCACATCGGCCACTACACGGGGCTGATGTTCCTCGGCCACGAGTCGTTGGGCGCGCGGGGTGTGCCCGTGCACACGCTGCCGCGCTTCGCCGACTTCCTGCGCGACCATGGGCCTTGGAGCCAACTCGTCGCCTACGAGAACATCCGCCTCGAGCCCATGACCGCGGGCGGCATCCAAGCGCTCGGCCCCCGCCTCAACGTCACCGCCTTCGCCGTGCCCCATCGTCAGGAGTACGCCGAGGTGGCGGGCTTCCGTATCGAAGGCCCGGAGGCGGCGGCTCTGTTCATCCCGGACATCGATTCGTGGGAGCAGTGGGATGCGTGGGGCGTACGCATCGAGGACGTCCTGGCCGAGGTGGACATCGCCTTCCTCGACGCCACCTTCTTCGCCAACGGCGAGATCCCCGGCCGTGACATGAGCGGCTTCCCCCATCCCTTCGTCAGCCACTCGATGGCGCGCTTCGCTCCCCTGCCCAAGCGGGAGCGGGCAAAGGTGCACTTCATCCACTTCAACCACACCAACCCCCTGCGCGACCCGACCAGCCCGCCAGCAGAGCAGGTGCGCGCCGCGGGATTTCATGTCGCGGAGCAAGGCGATCGGCACTGCCTGGGCAGGCCGCACCGTTAGGGGACTCGTCGAGGCGAGGCGCTACTCCTCGCGATGCGCAGGCGTCGTGCGCCTGTCGAAGCCGATGGCATCGAAGTGGGCCGCCAGCGCGAGGGGTAGGAACTGATCGAAGGACTGACCGGCCGCGCCGAGCACACGCAAGCCTCGGCGCTCGCGCAAGGGATGTTCCTCGGACACATCTGCCAGGGCCAGCACGAAGCGCTCGAGACCCGTGTTGGCGAGCAGGTGCTCATGCGTGCCCGGATAAGGGGCCTGAGCCGCCAGGGGCGTGGCGGTACCAGCAGCGGCGTAGGTGCCTTCGGCGAAGGTCCACGCGATCGCAGCGTAGTCTGCCCCCAGGGCCTCGGCCAGCGCGCCGCCGATCTGTCCCGCTTGCCGCGACACCTGCGTGTTGTCCGCCCACAGCAAGAGCTGACCCGATTGCCCTCGCGCCAGCCTCAGCACCTCGTCAGCCATGTAGAACCCGCGCGACTCGCCGCTGAGGTCTGGCCGCTCCATCTGCAGGCCACGTCGTGCCAAGCGCAGGTAGCGCGCAAGCTCGGGGTCAGCGGCGGCCCGCGGCGCTAACGCCTCGAGCGCGGTCAGGGCGCGGGCCGCCTCGCCCCGTTGCCAAGGGGCCAACACCTCATCGATGCGGATGCCCGCCCGCTCCAGCGCGCGAAGGGCCCAGCGAGGTTGCTGAACGTCGAAGCCTACGAGGCGGATCGGCTGCGCGCGCTCGCCGTTGGTGGCGCGCAGCCAGTCGATGAGGGCGAGCCGGTGCGCGAACCGCCAGGGGGTCGATGCCAGGGCGTCCATCATGGACGACCGATCGTCGTCAACGCCGCGCGTGTAACGATCGACGTGCTCGGCCGCCACCGCCGGCACCTCCAGGGAGATCGTCTGCAGGCGCCCTGTGCTGGCGAGATGGCGCACGAGCGCGAACTTCGAAGCGAAGGCGCTGGAGGCACCAGGCCCGTTGTCGCCCAAGGCCACCACCCGACGACCCAACACATCCGTCAGGTTGGGCGTTCGCTGGGGCTCGCCGGGACTGGCCGCCACGCGACGCAGAGCCGCGAGATCCGCCCAGCGTACAGGCGCGAGTGTCGGCACCACTTCCGGGCGCCCATCCAACAGGATGTGCAGGCGGCGCAGTTCCGCGTGACCGCGCACGGAGAACCCCACCAGGGCTTCGGGGGCCAGGCAGGGGATGCCGTCTAGCTCGTGACGCACCTCCACCCAGCGACGGGTGAGGGTGGTCGGGGCGCCGGCATCGGCCTCACCGGCCACGCTGATCACGCCGCCAACCTGCCCCGAATCTTCCGTCCGCGCCTCGGCGGCGATCCGCAAACGTCGGTGGCAGGCACCGCCCGTCTCGCTGCGGGTGTAGATCAGGGCCGGTGACGTGCCGCGGTTGCGCAGCACCCAGCGAGGCAGGCCGCTCGCCGGGTCCGTTTGCACGTACTGCTCCAGAGTGGCGGCATCGCCTTGCACGTACCAACCGAAGGGCTCGCCGCTGGGCGTCAGGTCCTGCAGGGAGAGAGATACGGCCGGCCTTGCTGGGCCGCTTGCGTCCACGGCCTGCGCGCACGACAGCAGCAACAGCGACATCGCGGTGCTCGCTCGCCGAGCTGCAAGCACCCTGCGACGGTAGCCTCGGCACTCGGGCAACGCCCCAGCCTCCCTCGGAGTTTGCGTCCCATCGGACTGCTCCCCTGCCTACTCGGCGACGCGAAACACATCATCGTCGAGCTCAGGGCCCACCCCGGTATTATCGCGAATGACTTCAGCCAGCGTTCGCCCGCGCACGCGAGCAAGCTCGTCGCGGGTCAGATGACGCTCGTACCAAAAGCGATCGCCGTCGCGCAGGGCCTCGAATTGTCGCACGAGGATCGTGTGCATCACCTCGCCGAGCTGAGAACCCTCCACCTTGTCTTCGGCCAGCGCCCCCACCCAGAGGTCGATGTCGTCGACGTCACCGTAGGCTTGGAGGATCTCGTTCGCCACCGTGAGGTCATCGGTGATCTCACCGATGCTCACCAGGGGCACAAGACCCAGGGCTTCGCGCATGGCGTTGTAGGAGGGCACCCCGTGGTCACGCCCTCGTTGGATGTTGAGCGATACCAGATCGAGGCCACCGTCGCCGGGCGCGCCGAATAGAAAGTTGCGCACGCTGCTCACCACCTTGGTGTCGATCCGTTGATGGGCCTGCGCTGCCAAGCCCCGCAGGAGGGCGGACAGATCATCGTCGTCCGTGATCAGGGCCGGCGCCGTGAAGAATGCGCTCGCGAGCGCCACCGGGCCGTCAGCGTAGACCTCACCTTCCGCGTCCAGCCGTAGCAACTGCTCGTTCAGCATCGAATGGCCGAGGCGAAAGGCCGCCACACTGAACTCGTTGAAGATGGTGGGATCGATGCTGTCGTCGTAGCCCTCGTAGGCGGCCAGCGAATCATCACCTAGCAAGGCAGGCAGCCATTCCTCGTAGGTGATGTGCTGTAGCTGAGCGATGACCATGCGGCGCGCCTGCTGGAAGACGGCCTCGGGGTCGCGCTCGGGGCGGTCCTCGAGGAGGACAGCAGCGATGCGATTGTGCTCGCGCACGAACAACGTGTGCATGGCGGCCAGCCCCACCTGCTCATTCGCCCGCACATCGCCGGCGAGGAACAAGGTGGTCGCGTCGGTGACGAAGCCGTTGGCGTTGGAGAGTTCGCCCTCGTTGAAGGGCAGGAGATCGCCCTCGCTCGTCGCCAGGTAGGGGCTGTCATCCCCCTCGCGCAAGGCGGCCGCGCGCGAATCGCTGGAGCCGTACACCATGGAACCGTCGATCCAGCTGGTGATCTCGTTCTCCTGCTCACGCGGATCGGCAATGCTCGAGCCCGTGTCCGGATCGAAGAGCGCGCGCGAGAAGGCGATGACCACGTCGCCGGAGCCGTCGGGGTCGAAGTAGGGGTCGCCGAGGGGCACGGGGATGTCCGCCGCCTCTTCCGCACCGTCCGTGAGATCGAGATCGTGGTCGATGAACTGTCCCCACTGCCACAGGAAATCGCTGGTACCCGCCTCGTTGGGGATGGACTCGCCCTCCTCCTGATCGTGCACGAGATTGGAGATGACCCGCGGTGAGGGGCGGGCCGCGCCGGCGAGGGTGCTGATGCCGTCGCCGTAGGCCGCCGGTGCCAGGCGCTGGAGGTGGACGAACGCGGCGCCCCAGGTCGGCTCGTCGAGATTGTTCTCGGTGCCGTCGTAGGTGCGCACCTCTCGGTCCTCGCTGGACCGGGGGCCGCCGTCGCGCCCGCCACGCGCCTCGTCACGACGGGCATCGCCGTCGTCCGGGATGCCTTGGGGGGAAGGACCCGCGGGGCCGTTCGCCACGTTCAGCACGGTGATCACCACCTCGTCGGACTGGACCACGTTCACCCCATCGTCGGCCGTGAATCGCAGCACGATGAGTGCGTCATCACGAATGCGAGGCGCGACGAAGGTGGGCGACTCCACATCGTCAGCGCTGAAAGTGATCGTGGGCCCACCCAACTGCTCCCACTTGAACGTCGGGGTGTCATCGACGTCGCTGACGATCGCGGAGAGCGTCACCTCATCACCCTCCTGTACCGCATCGGGCACGGACAGGGTGACGACAGGCACGGCGTTGAGGGTGGCCTCATCCTCCGCGATCGCGGTGGTGACATCGGCGTCGTTACAGGCCGTGAGCGCGCCCAGGGAGAGCAACACGGCAACAGACGCTGGCCAGGAACAGGGTGGAGATGAGCGGGTCGGGGTCGGCACGGTAGCCTCCTCGGCGTTGATGCAGTCGATAGCACCAACAATAGGCAGGGCTCGCGCGGCTACCCTAGGCTCAAGTTGTCGCAAATCGTCGCGGCGGGTCGAGCGCCTAACGCGGCAACCACATCGACGCGACCAACCCACCCTCGGTCGCGTTGCGCAACAGCAGCTCACCGCCGTGGTTCTCGATCACCGAGCGCGCGATCGCAAGACCCAAGCCCGTGCCGCCGGTCGAGCGACTGCGCGAATGCTCCAGGCGAACGAAGGGCGCCATCACCCGCTCGACGTCTTCCGCGGGGATGCCCGGGCCATCGTCGCGCACATCGATACTGACCCCGTGGCCGTCGATCGTGAGGCTCACCTGTGCGCGCTCACCGTAGCTGATGGCGTTGTCGATCAGATTGCGCAGGGCGCGACGCAGGGCGGCCCGCCGGCAGGGCACGATCGTGCTCGGGAGTTCCTCGGCCACCACGGGTTGCCCGACATCCATGTAGTCGTCCACCACGGACTGCACCAGCGCGCCCAAATCCACCTCCGCGAGGGCCTCGTTGCCCGTCGCATCGCGGGCCCAGGTGAGGATCTCGTCCGTCATCTGCTGGATCTCGTCGAGGGACTTCTCGATGCTGTCGCGCTCAGACCCGGGGGCGAGGTTCTCGAGCTTCAAACGCAGGGCGGTGAGGGGCGTGCGCAGATCGTGGCCGACGGCACGCAGCATCATGCGCTGCGTCTCCAGCACGCGCGTCAGGCGCTCGTTCATGCGGTTGAAGGCCGAGGCCGCCTGACGCACCTCCACGGGGCCGTCGGGGGCGATGGGCGTGGCGTTGGTGCCACGGCCCAGGGCCTCGGCGGAGCGGGTCAGGGCGCCCAACGGCGCGGAGATCCGCGACGCGAACCAGGCCGCCACGCCTGCCGCACCGAACAAGGTGATCAGCGTGGCCAGCAGGGTGCGCGGATCGAAGGTTCTGGGCACGCGATACTCCACGGCACCGTTCAACCACACGTCGGGCGCGAGCTGGGCTGAGAGCAGGAGCTGCTCCATTTCACGCTCGCCCTCCTCCTCCACTTGCACCGACGCTGGCGGTCCGTCGTCGCCACCGAAGGGGGGTGGGGGGCCACCGCGTGGCGGGCGCCTCGGACCTCGCCCCTCACCTCCTGGCCTATCCCGTGATGGGGGTCTTCCGCGCAGCGGTGGCAAGCGACTGGCCTCGACCGGCGCGCGCACCACGGTCACCGCCAGGGGCTCCCAGCCGGCTCGCACCAGGGCTCGCGAGAGCGCCCGTTCCGAGCGCGGCAGACGGGTCCCATTCTCCACCCGCTCCGCGCGGTTGCGGCCGCCGGCGGAGACGTGCGTGTCGCCACGCCCACCGGCGCGCACCACCTGGGGCAGGTCGAGATCCTCCAGCACCAGGGAGGCCGCCTGCTCGCCCATGTCCGTGATCGCGTTTTCCAGCCTCGACTCGCGGCCGACCGCGCGCCGTTCCCACATGAGGGTCACCAACCCCATGCCCTCGACGAGCAGAATGAGCGTCGCGAAGCCGAGGAATAGCTGCCCCGCCAGTGACCGCGGGCATCCACGGCGTATCGGCTTGCTAACAGTTTTAATCGCCATCGATATCGCGCACGAGGCGGTAGCCCCCGCCCCACACGGTCTTGATGATGCGCGGGTGGCGCGGGTCCAGTTCGATCTTCCGCCTCAGGCGACTGATGATGTTGTCGATCGTACGCTCGTAGGGCAGCGAGGCACGGCCCCGCGAGTGCGCCATCAGTGCATCCCGCGACAGGGTCTCGCCGGGGTGCTCCAGAAACACGCTGAGCAACGCCAGCTCGCCGGCGCTCAGGGGCACGATCACACCGTTGTCGTTGTGCAGCTCCGCTTGCTCCGCGTCCAGGGTCCAACCGGCGAAGCGGGCACCCGTCGCCTTGGCAGGCGCGGGACCCTGCGCATCGTTGACCCGGCGCAAAATGGCCCGAATGCGGGCAGTGAGCTCACGCGCGTTGAAGGGCTTGGTGACGTAGTCGTCTGCACCGATCTCGAGGCCCACGATGCGGTCCGTGTCGTCCGCCATGGCCGTGAGCAGGATCACGGGGGTGCGCGAATGCTCGCGCAGGGAGCGGCACAGGCTGAGGCCGTCCTCGCCGGGCATCATGATGTCGAGCACCACCAGGTGGGCGGTGTGCGCATCGAGCCACTCGCGCGCCAGCGCCGCACTGGCCACCGCGTGCGCCGCGAAGCCCTGGCGCTCCAGGTACTTCGCCAGCTGCTCGCGGATGTCCTGCTCGTCGTCGACTATCAGGATGATTGACTGCTCGTCCTTCACGCTTATCCCGGCGCTGAACCCAAGGCGCCCATTTTCCAATGGGCGCTGATGAGTTGCCAGGGTGAAGGCGCTGGAATCGGGCAGTTGCGACATCTTGCGACAATCGGATCATTGAGCAGGCATCAGGGCTGCCCTTAGCGTTTGGGCATGTTTTCGCTACGGAGTCACGCCAATGAGGGTTCAACGTCGCTATCGCCCGGTGCTCGCCGGGATCCTCTGCCTCGCCGTCGCATCGCCTGGCCAGGCAAACCTGGCGGGGGATGAACGCGTGCGCGTCATGGTGATGGACGAATCGGTGATGGTCACCACCCTCATCACCGCTGACGCCTTGCTCACCTTCGATCGCGACGGCGACGGTCAACTCTCTCGCCTCGAGTTCGATGCGCAACACGACGCGATTCTCCACTGGGCAGAAGCACGCTTCGTCCTCGAAACGGACGATGGACAGGCGTTGGCTGCGTTCTCGCGGCGTTTGCCATCGTTGGAGTACGTGAGTGCGACCGGGGGCGCCGCGATCGAGTCGGTTCGCGTGCTCCTGCGCTACCGCCTACCCGCCCCTCTTCAGGCCGGTCGACTGGATGTGGACCTGCTCGGGTCAGCGGGTGAACGGCGCGACTTCGTGGTGTGGATGGCTCAACCGCCTCGCTACGGGTCTATCGAAGAGAGCGGCGGGGTGATCGACTTGCGGACAGAGGACGCCCTGTATCGCTGACGCGATAGCTATCTTTTTCGTCAGCTCGCCGACTCGATGAACTCGAACGCAGAGAGGCGATGCCAAGCGGCGCGCGACCACATGGAGATCGAGTTCGGCATCGTGTTCGACTGCGGCGACTTCAGCTGCGACGGGGCTTTGCTCTTCGCCGGCACCTACCTGGACCCGCGCGCCAACTACCGCGCGTACATCGTGTCGGGTGATACCCCGCGACGGCGGCGACGAGGGCGTGAGCGTCGACGCACTCAATGACGGACGGATCCAGTTCAGTACGCGAAACCTATTGACCTTCCCCCTCCCCGAGGGCTTCGCCGACTAGGCGCTGGGCCCGCCGCAGCAGCGAGGCCTGATATGAAGGGTCTCGCTGCCGCTGCGATGCGGCGATCCTCGGGAGCGATGGGGCGCGCCTGAGGCCCAATACAGCGATCGTCCGGTCGATGGCGCATACTGTGCGCAAATCAGTCGCACGCCGTATTGGGATTCATGAGCCGCAACGACAAATCGCCTGATCACCCCCCCGGCGCAGAGCAGCCGCCGCCCAAGTCTCGCCTGGCGCGAGTGCGCTCAGGCGTGTCACGCCTGACCCGCCCCAAACAGAAATTCACGATGCCGACCGGGCGTTCCGGCCTGAGAGTCGTCCTAGCCACCGACGCCTGGAAACCTCAACTCAACGGCGTGGTGCGCACGCTGGACGTGCTCGGTCAGGAACTGGAGAGTTTCGGCAACGAGGTGCTCTACATCACGCCGAACCTGTTCCGCTCCATCCCGCTGCCCTCTTACCCAGAGATTCGCTTGTCCATCTTCCCCAATCGCAAGGTGGGGAAGATGATCAATGACTTCAAACCCGACGCGATCCACATCGCCACGGAGGGCCCGATCGGCCGGGCCACCCGGCGCTTCTGCAAGCGCCGCCGCTACCCCTACACCACGAGCTTCCACACCCGCTTCGCCGAGTACGCGGCGGAACGCTGGGCGATTCCCGTATCCTGGGGCTACGCCATGCTGCGCGACTTCCACGGCGATGGCGCGACGATGATGGTGGCGACGCCGGGCCTGATCGACGAACTCACCGAACGCGGCTTCTCCAACATGAAGCTCTGGTGTCGAGGCGTCGACCTGCAGGCCTTCACGCCCGCCGAGGCCACGCTCTTCGCTGACCTCCCGCGGCCCATCTGGCTCTACGTCGGGCGCCTGGCGGTGGAGAAGAGCATCGAGG
>JBCBZW010000081.1 GCA_039815145.1 Pseudomonadota bacterium | reverse complement strand
CGTCATCGAAATGGCCGTAGCGGACGGCATCCCCGTGAACGCGGAGATGGTCCACGACGAAGACGAAGTGCTGGGGATCAACGATCGCCTCCAGCTCGCGGCCGCAGAAACCGCCCTACGCCGGCGCACCGCCAACGCCCTGATGCGAGATGGCGTGACCCTCGCTGACCCCGCACGCATCGACGTTCGTGGCACCCTGCGCTGCGGTCGAGACGTGCAGATCGACGTCAACTGCGTCTTCGAAGGCGAGGTCACCCTAGGCGACCGCGTCAACGTCGGCCCCGGTGCCGTGATCAAGGACTGCGCCATCGCCGCGGACAGCGTGATCGCCGCCCACAGCGTCCTCGAAGGCGCCGAGGTGGCCGGTGAGTGCACCGTCGGTCCGATGGCGCGTTTACGACCAGGCGCGGTGCTCTCCCACGGGGCCAAGGTCGGCAACTTCGTGGAAGTGAAGAAATCGTTGATCGGCGCTGGTTCCAAGGTGAACCACCTGACCTACATCGGCGATGCGCGCATCGGCGCCGGCGTAAACGTGGGCTGCGGCACGGTCACTTGCAACTACGACGGCCGCGCCAAGCACGAGACGGTGATCGAGGACGGTGCCTTCGTCGGCTCGGGCACGATGCTCGTCGCCCCGGTGACGGTGGGTGCGAACAGCTACATCGGTTCGGGCTCCACGATCACCCGCGACACCGTACCGGGCAAGCTCACCGTCGGCCGAGCTCGCCAGAGCACAATCGAACATTGGAAGCCCCCGGGCTCAACAGAGGATTAGGGCACCCGTATGTGTGGAATCGTAGGAGCGGTTGCGGAACGCAACGTCATCCCCGTCCTGGTCGAGGGCCTGCGGCGCCTCGAGTATCGCGGCTACGACTCGGCAGGCCTCGCGGTGCTCGACGAGCACGGCGCGATCGCCCGCCATCGCACGGTGGGCAAGGTGCAGGCCTTGCAGGATGCGATCGATCGCGATCCGATCACGGGCACCCGCGGCATCGCCCACACGCGCTGGGCCACCCACGGCGCGCCGAGTGAGCCCAACGCCCACCCGCAGCTGTCGCGCCAGAAGATCGCCCTTGTCCACAACGGCATCATCGAGAACCACGAGGTGCTGCGCGAGGAGCTGAGCGCTCTCGGCTATGAGTTCCGTTCGGAAACCGACACGGAGGTGGTCGCCCATTGCGTGAACCACCAACTGAGCCAGGGCAAGGATCTGTTTGCCGCCGTGCGCGCGACGGTCGCCCGCTTGGAGGGCGCCTACGCCCTCGCGGTGATGTGCCCTGAGGATCCCGATTGCCTGATCGCGGCGCGCTCCGGTTGCCCGGTGGTGATCGGCCTTGGCATCGAGGAGAACTTCGTCGCCTCGGACGTGGCCGCCCTGCTGCCGGTGACCCGTGAGTTCATGTTCCTCGAAGAGGGCGACGTCGCACGCATCACGCAGACGGATATCCAGGTCATCGACGCCAGCGGCGAGGCGGTCGAGCGCGCCTCCCACGAGAGCGCCCTGAGCGCCGACGCAGCGGAGAAGGGCGAGTACCGCCACTTCATGCTCAAGGAGATCTACGAGCAACCGCTGGCCATCGCCAACACCCTCGACGGCCGCATCCACGATGACCGCGTGCTCGACGGCATCTTCGGCCCGGATGCCGAGGACGTACTCTCGCGCACGCGCCAGGTGCACATCGTCGCCTGCGGCACGAGCTATCACGCAGGCCTCATCGCCCGCTACAACATCGAGAGAATCGCCGGCTTGCCGTGCGTGGTGGAGATCGCGAGCGAGTACCGCTACCGCGGGCCGGTGGTGACGCCGGGCACGCTGTTCGTGAGCATCTCGCAGTCGGGCGAGACGGCAGACACGCTGGCCGCCCTGCGCATGGGCAAGGAGCTCGGCTACGTTGGCTCCGTCGCCATCTGCAACTCGCCCGAGAGCTCCCTGGTCCGCGAATCGGACCTCTCTCTGATGACCCGCGCCGGCCCCGAGATCGGCGTGGCGTCCACGAAGGCCTTCACTACGCAGCTCGCTGCCTTGCACATGCTGTCGCTGGTACTCGCTCGCCGCACCGGCAATATCGGCGAGGAAGACGAGCGTCGACTGACGCATCTGCTGCAGCACGTGCCGCGGCAGATCGAGAACACCCTCGCCCTCGATGACCGCATCCGCGTGCTCGCCGAGGAGTTCGCCGAAAAGCACCATGCACTTTTCTTAGGTCGCGGCACGCAGTTCCCCGTGGCGATGGAGGGAGCGCTGAAGCTGAAGGAGATCTCCTACATCCACGCGGAAGCCTACGCGGCGGGTGAGCTCAAGCACGGCCCCCTCGCGTTGGTCGATGCGGATATGCCTGTGATCGCCGTGGCGCCGGACAACGCGTTGCTGGAGAAGGTGAAGTCCAACCTAATGGAGGTGCGCGCGCGGGGCGGCCGCCTCTACGTGTTCGCCGACCCCACCTCGGGCCTCGAGGAAGACGAGCAGACCACCGTCATCACCTTGCCTGAGGGGGTGACCGATTCGCAGGCGCCGATGGTGTACACGATTCCTCTGCAGCTGCTGGCGTACCACGTGGCCGTGTTGAAGGGCACGGACGTGGATCAGCCCCGCAACCTGGCCAAGTCGGTGACGGTGGAGTAGGGCGTGTCAGGGGAAGTCGTCTTAGGTCGCAGGCACGTGCAAATGGCAGCTCACCTCGTGACCGCCCCCTGCCGCTGCCGTCCCTAGCGTGATGCGCGGCGGGGACTCCCGCCGGCAGCTATCCATCGCCGCCGGACAGCGCGGGTGGAAGGGGCATCCCGGAGGCGGGGCGCTCGGATCGGGCGGATCCCCCGGCAGGACGATGCGCGTGCGCTCACGGGCCTTCGGGTCGGGCACCGGCACCGCCGAGATCAACGCTTGCGTGTAGGGGTGAGCGGGTGCGCTGAAGAGCGTTTGCGCGTCGGCTTGCTCGACGATCTTCCCGAGGTACATCACCGCCACCTCGTGCGCGAGCTGGCGCACCACGGCCAGATCGTGGGAGATGAAGAGATAACTTAGGCTGCGTTCTTCCTGGAGCTTGGCCAGCAAGGCCAGGATCTGCGCCTGCACGGAGACGTCGAGGGCGGAAACGGGTTCGTCGGCCACCACGAAGCGCGGCGAGAGGGCCAGGGCACGCGCGATACCGATGCGCTGGCGCTGCCCGCCAGAGAAGGCGTGCGGATAGCGCTCGCCGGCGTCATCCGGCAACCCGACTTCGGCGAGAAGCTCACTCACCCTCGCTCGGCGTTCCTCGGCCGTGCCCACCCGGTGGATATCCAACGGTTCGCGTACCGACGCCCCCACGGTCCGCCGGGGATTCAGCGAGCCCCACGGGTCCTGGAAGATCATCTGCAGATCGCGGCGCCGTTCGAGCAACGCCTTGCGTCCCATCGTTACGAGGTCCTCGCCCTCGAGGAGCACCGTGCCCCGCGTGGGTTCATGCAGGCGCAGCAGCGTTCTGGCCAAGGTGGACTTGCCACAGCCGGACTCGCCCACGAGCGCTAGCGTACGGCCGCTCGCGACGGCGAAGCTCACCCCGTCGAGGGCCTTGATGGGCGCCCCTCGTTGCAGGCCGAGCAAGCCGCGTCGTGGCCCTGGGAAGTGTCGCGCGAGATCGATGACCTGGAGCAGCGGAGGCGACGCGCTCATGCCGGTGATTCCTGCGTCAGCGGGAAGAAGCAGGCCACCGAGCCGCCGTCCGCGAGTGGCGTGGGGCTCGGGGTCGCTTCGCGGCAACGTGCCTGCGCCCTCGCGCAACGCGGGGCGAAGGGGCAACCGGTCTGTGGAAGGTCTCCGCCCGCCGGCGCCGGATCGCCGGTGGTGAGTGCCGGTTGGTCCAGGCGCGGCGTCGCCGCCATCAACGCGGCCGTGTAGGGATGCTGCGGCTGGGCGAACAGGGCCTCCACGCCTTGGCTTTCCACCAGATGACCTGCGTACATCACGAGCACCCGATCGCAAAGCTGTGCCACCACACCGAGATCATGGGTGATCAACAGCAACCCTAAGTCGTTCTTCTGCTGCAGTGAGCGGAGCTGTTCGAGCACCTGAGCCTGGGTCGTCACGTCTAGGGCGGTGGTCGGCTCATCGGCGATCAGAAACCGCGGCTGACAGGCGAGCGCCATGGCGATGAGCACACGCTGGCGCATCCCGCCGGAGAGTTCGTGGGGGTATTGCTTAAGGCGCGCGCCAGGTTCGGGTATGCCCGTTTGGCGCAGTACCTGTTCGGCAAGGGCGGTGGCGGCGCGGCCGCGCATGCCGCGGTGGCGCCGGATCACCGTGCGCAGCTGGCTGCCGATGCTGAACACTGGGTTGAGGGCGGTCATCGGCTCCTGGAAGATCATCGCGATCTCACCGCCCCGTAGGGGGCGCAAGGCTTGCTCGGAGGCGCCCACGATCTCCTGGTCGCCGAAGCGAATGCTGCCGCCGACCGTGCAATCGCGCCGTGGCAGCAGCCCCAGCAGCGCCAAGGAGGTCACGGACTTGCCGCTGCCACTCTCCCCCACCAGACCGACGATCTCGCCGGGCGCGAGGGAGAACGACACGCCCTTCACCGCCCGCATCGCGTCCTCTCCATCACCGAACTGCACGGAGAGATCACGCACGGTGAGCTGCGGCGCGCTCATCTACACCTCCTGCGCCCGGCGCGGATCGAAGGCATCCTGCAGCGCATCGGCGAGCAGGCTCACCGCCAGCACCAGGCCGAACATGAGCAGGGAGGCGGTGAGCAGGTTGCCGTAGTGCCCGCGACCCACCTCGCTGGCAGCCTCTCCGAGCATCAGGCCCCAGCTCATGCCATTGCGCACGCCGAGCCCGAGAAAGCTCAGAATCACCTCGGACTTGATGGCGGCGACGAACACGAGGGTCCCCTGCACCAGGAGCAGGTGCACCGTGTTCGGCAGGATGTGGCACAGGATGATGCGCGACGGTCCCGCCCCGAGGGCCCGGGCGGCGCTCACGTACTCCAGCTCTCGCAATCTGATCGCCTCTCCCCGCACGTAGCGGGCGCCGGTGGTCCAGAAGGTGCTGATCATGGCGACGTGCATCGCGTAGGTGAAGTCGTCCGGCAACGCCCAGGCCACGGCGACCACCAGCAGGTAGAAGGGCACCGAGTCGATCACGCCCTTTAGCCACAGCACCGCCTCGTCCACCCAGGTGCCTGCGGCAAAGCCGGCGATGCCCCCCAGCACCGCACTCAGCACGATCGTGGCGCCGGCCACCACGAGTCCGATCTCGAAAGCCGTGCGCGTGGCGTAGAGGCCTCGGGAGAAGATGTCGAAGCCGTTGCGATTGGTGCCCGCCGGGTGGGCCGCGCTCGGGCCCTCGAAGGGGCTGCCGGTGATGAGCGCCCAGCTGTCCCCCAACGCCCCTACCGCTACCAGCAGGGCAATGACGGCGTAGCCGCCCACCACGAGCAGGCTTGCCAGCGCCACGCGATCACGACGTATCGCAGCCCACACGGAGCGGTGTGCGATCCCCTGATCTGCGCTCACTTCAGACTCACCCGCGGGTCGAAGGTGGCGTAGGCCGCATCGGCCAACGTCTGCACCAGAACGAACGCCACGGCGGTCAAGGCGACCACCGCGTTCAGCACCGGCTGATCACCGCTGTGGATCGCATCGTGGGTTGCCTCGCCGATGCCTGGGATGCCGAAGTACTGCTCCAGCACCAGGCTGCCGCTGATCACCACCAGGGGAATGGAGAAGACGATACGGGTGATGATCGGGATGGCGCAGTTGCGCAGGGCCTCAGCCGTGAGCACCCGGCTCGGGCTCGCACCGTAGGCCCGCGCCGTGCGTACGTAGTCCCGTGAGAGTTCCTCCACCAGCACGGCGCGGTAGAAGCGCGCGTTGTAGCCCACGGTGACGAATACCAGGGCGAAGGTCGGCACGGTCACGTAGTAGAGGTAGTCGCCGACGTCGTCGACGATCCATCCCTGCACCGGGAACAGGTTGAGCCCCGCGCGCGAGGACAGCATCAGCTGGGCGAAGATCACCACGATCAGGAAGCTCACGCTCATCGCCGCCACGGCGACCCCCATGAGGGCTCGGTCCGGCCAGCGGCCGCGGTAGCGCGCAGCCACCAGGGCCGCGCCCAACCCCAGCGCATTTCCCAGCAGAAAACCGGGCAGCACGAGGGCGATGGAGACGGGCACGGTGCGCGCGAGGATGCCAGCGACCCGCTCACCGTGGATCGAGGTGCCCAGATCGAAGCGTAGGAGACTCGCGAGGTAGGTGGCGTAGCGGGTGAGCAGCGGCTGGTCGTAGCCGAGGGAGCGGCGCAGGGCTTCGATGTCCTGCGCGGTCGGGTTCTTACCGGCCAGCACGAGGGACATATCGGGACCGAAGTAGACCATCAGCAGGAAGCTGAGGAAGGTCACGCCCAGGAGCAGAGGCACGCTCGCCACGAGACGGCGAAGGAGAAAGGCGCCGAGCCTCATGGTTTCATTCGCTCGAGGCAGCGCGCGGGCGCGGGGCTCCGAGGCTCACGTACTTGAGGGAGAACCCACCGACGATGTTGCGGTCAGGGAAGTAGATCACGTCCTCGTGCCACATGAGCAGCTGCGTACGTGCCATGCCCGCGATGACCGCACAGTCGTCGATCAGCATCTGGTTCATCTCGCGGAAGATCGCCGTGCGCTCCGGGCCCTCCGCCATGGTGGAGGCGAGTTCGTAGAGGGCGTCGTAGTGATCGTTGGCGTAGTTGGCGTCGTTGGAGCCCGGTGCCCGGTTCGGCCCGTAGTAGGCCTGCAGCATGTTCTCGGCGTCGGGGTAGTCGAGGGACCATGACTTGTAGGACATCATCAGGTCACTGCTGCGAATGGCGTTGGCGAAATCTGCGAAGCTACCGAATCGCTTTGGTAAGACTTTGCTCAGGGGGTAGCCGATCTCCGCAGACCATGCGCGGAACTGTTCGAAATACTGCTGTTGCGTGCTGGTGCCATTGAAGCCGTAAACGATCTCCGGGAGGTTGTCTTCGCGCCAGTCCCCTCGGCGCAGGTAGTCGCGGGCGAGGTCCGTATCCCGGGTCACGTAGGCGAGGGTGGCTGAGGGGTCGAACTCGGGCACGGTGGGTGGTAGCACGCCGGAGAAGATCTCGGCGGTGCCGCTGTGATAAGCCTCGTTGCGCGCCTGCCAATCGTAGGTATTGACCAGGGCGCAGCGGAGCAAGCGGTTGCGTTCCTCTCGCTCGGGATCGGCGTGGTAGCCGATCTCATCGAAGTCGAAATTGAAGGTGTGGTAGATGACCTCGGGGGCGGCGCTCACGAGGGCGCGGTAGTCGAGCAAGTGCCCATCCTCTATCACGCCCGTCTTGTACGCCTCGCGGTAGGTGTCCTCCATGGTGTCGTTGGTGGCCCGCGCGTAGTGCACCTCGTTGCCCTTGCGGAAGGAGCTCCAGCGGGCCTGGTCTTCGGGGATGAACCAGATTTCGAGGCGATCGACAAAGGGGGGTACCTGCCCCTCGATCACCTCGAGGCCGTAGGCGCCGTGAATCGCGGGGTCGTAGCCCTCGGCTTCGAGATCGACCGCTTCACGCCGGTAGGTGGAATTGGCGAGGAGCACGGCGCGCTGTGCATCGATGGATTTCAGCGTGAGGGGACCGGAGCCTACCGGGTGTACGCCGATCTGCTCGCCGTAGTACTCGACCGCTTCACGCGCCATCACGGCGGAGAAGCCCTGGGCCAGCGTATGAGGCAGCTGAGGGAATCGTTTGGTCAGGTGGATGCGCAGGGTGTAGCGATCCACCGCCTCCAGTCGCTCCACGCGGCCTCGCCAGAGCCAGTCACCCTGGGAGTTGGTCTCGGGGTCCAGCTGCCGCTCGATCGAGTACACGACGTCCGCCGCCGTGACCTCGCGGCCACGGCCGTCGCTGTCGACGAAGGCGGCATCGTCGATGAAGTACACGCCCTCGCGAATGCGAATCGTGTAGGTCAGGCCGTCGGCCGTCACCTCGGGCATGGCCGTCGCCAGGTTCGGCTTCAGTTGGTAGGGCCGGGCCAGGTAGCGATACGCATACAGCGTGTCGTAGAGGTTGAGGACCAAATGATTGGCGTAGACAGTCGCCGCGCGCGCCGGATCGACGTTGTCGACCTTGTTGTCCAGCGCATGACGGTAAACCCGCAGGTCGTCTTGTGCGGAGCCTTCCCGGTCGCACCCGGCGAGCCACGTGCAGGCGAGCGTGAGTACGGCGAGGAGTGTGAGTCGTCGGCGCCGGCCCCAGGCGGACCGTGGGGGCTGCCCAAGGGGTGTGTAGGCAGACATGCAACTCATCAGGAGGCGAGAATTACCTGCAGGTTAATCAATGCGCGGATAGCGAACAAGCGCGCTGCGGCGCATGGCGGTACCCTTGTAGGGCATCGGCTCTCGGTGCACGGGCGGCGACTGGGTGAGCCAGGGGGAGGAGGACAGCCTTGACGCGGGACGCTTCGGCATCGGATCCGGCGTGGTCCTTCTCCACACGCGTGCTATCGAGCGTGGTCCTGCTCGCCGTGCTCGCCCTATCCGTTTCGGGTGCGCTTGATCGACCCGCCGGCCGCTACGCAGAGGCGGCCCTGGCACGGGCGATGTTGACCTACGGGGTGGCGAGAAGCCTGAACGGCGTGATCTCCGTGGTGCAGGAGACGGAGGTGGCGCTGCAGCCCGCAGGCGTCGGGGTGACGCTGGCGCCTGGTCAGCTCCTGGACCCGGTCAACGACCTCATCGAACGCTTCTCCTGGGTCATGCTGGCGAGTGGGGTGGCCTTGGGCATCGAGTCGGCGCTCCTGCGCATGGCTGCGTGGTGGCCCTTCGACCTAGTGGTTGCCTTCGCCATCGCCGTGCTGCTGCTCGGGGTATGGCAACCCCGCCTGGGTGGTCCCCGTGCGCGTGCAGCGACGCAACGCATCGCCCTAACGTTACTCTTCACTCGCCTGGTGGTGCCCGCCCTGCTCCTGGTGACGAGCGGAATCTCCGGCCTGTTCCTGGAGGCGGAGCAGGAACAGGCCACGCAGGTATTGATGGACACGGCGGACGAGGTGGCCGTGCTGGCCCAAGAGGTGGAGGAGCAGGCGACGCCAGTGCCCAGGGACGAGTCTCTCCTCGAGCGCCTCGGCAACTACGTCGGTGAGCGTTTCGAGTCGCTGGATGTCGGCCAGCGGATCGAGCGCGCCCGCGCCCTACTCGGCGGCGCGGCCTCTCAGGTGGTGACGCTCACCGCGAGCTTCCTGCTGGAGACGGTGCTCATTCCCGTTCTCTTGCTGTGGCTTGCCTGGCGCGCCCTTTGCTGGAGCTTCATGCCCCTGCGGCGCCAATAGGTGACGCCGCAGCGGCCACGCGTCTGCGCCGCAGCCCGAGCAGTCCTACAAAGGCACTGCTGAGCAGGGCGAGGTTGCCGGGCAGGGGGACGGCAGTGATCTCCTGACCCACGTTGAGAGCGCCGTAGCTCGCGGCCGCGCCGGCGATCCAGTCGAAGTCCTCGGCGCTACGGCCGCTCCCGACCAGCTGTAAGGAGGTGCCAAGGGCCGTGTCCGTGCCCTGCGCCACCCCGATATCGAGGCTGAGCATCGTCGCCGCCGGGCCGTCGGTGGCGAGGAAGCTGCCTTCGTAGCTCAGGAACTGAACGACCGTGGCATCTGGCGCTACCAAGGCGATGCCGTCGGGGCCGTTCTGCATTCCGGGAAGGGCGAAGAAGCGCGCGCCCAGGCCCTCACTCTGGGCCTCGATTTCGCCGTCCAGGGCGATCGTGTCGTACACCGCCCCGTTGCTGCCGTTGTAGAGCACGAGGGTCCAGTCGGTGAGTTGCGTGCCCGCTCGTGCCAGCAGCTCCACACCCTCGCCCTCGTCACCACCGCTGTTGTCGTAGTGCAGCTCGTTGATGAAGGGCAGGGTGGCGGCGCTGGCGGCTGTGGCCGACAAGCAGAGTGCTAGCGAGAATAGACCGGTGGCGTGGAGTCGGGATGACATGATGATCTCCTCAGGCGTGATGAGTGATACATGTCAGTGTGAGGAGTGCGCGCGTCCAGGTGCTTACGCGAAAACGGTGCGGGTGGAGAGAAAGTCGGTCGGCGTGAGGTGCTGATGGCACCTACTGAGTCGGCTAGGTCGCCGCTCGCGTGCTGCCGCTGCCGCCCTGGGCGTCTTTGGTCAGCATCTCTCGCAAGCGCTTCACGGCCAGGCGATTGGTTTCCTCCAGCGACTCCTCGTCTGAGGTGATCAGCGGCGGTTTGCGGCGTAGGAGCTCCCAGCTGTCGTTCTGCAGCACCTTCTGCAGGAAGCGGGCGTTCTTGACGATGGCGTCGAGGTAGGGGTTCTCGCCGTCGAACCAGGCTTCGAAGAGGTGATAGGAGCGGTTGAACTCGCTGTTCAGGCGATCGCGGAAGATCTGCTCGAAGAACTTCGGCGTCTCTTTCAACAGGTCGTGACCGGAGCGAAACTGCATGGGCGCGCCGTCCTTGCCGGTGCCGACGAGACCGCCGAGCACGAACTCCGGGAAGAGCCGGTCGCGACACTTCTCCAGATAACAGCGGTCCGCCATCTGCGCCATGAGGTCCGCCGTGCCGAGCAGGTTACCGACCACACGGAAGCGAGGGTCGGTGAAGGCATCGTCGTCCGGTGTCGCCTCGTAGCCCGTCATGTGCACGATGTAGTTGGCTGCCACCGCGTACTCGGCGAGGCCGACGCCCACCAGGTAACCCTCGACGAACTGGGCGCCGCGGGAGACGTGGGTGGTGGTGTACTCAGCGCCGGAGGTGCCGCGGTCGCCCGCGCGCAGGATGTAGCCCGAGTCATGGAACAGGGCGCAGGTGATGCCGACGATAGCCAGGCGGCTGCCGAAGCGCTCCTCGCCCTCGTGGGTGCGATCGTGGCCGCCGATGAGCCGCGCCATGGCGAGGGTCATGTCGAGCGTGTGCTGCATGTCGTGGTAGACGGTTTTGCAGCCGCGATAGCCGGCAACCTGGCCACGGAAGATTTGTTCGAAATCGTCGAAGGCCCGCGCGAGGAGGCTGAGATCGCTGGCAGGATAAAGTTCCTGGAGGATCTGGCTGACGGCCGTACGCACGGACGATGCCGAACTCACCTTGACGGTGCCGGTCACGTCCATCTCGTTGCCGAATTGCCTGGGTGTATCCAACAAGCGTCCTGAGAAATACCGTTGCGCTGAGGTGGACCCGTTCGGCGCGGAAATCTATGTAAACACGAAGCCTACGATCCACTTTCCGGTGAAACTGTGTGCTCGGTCACAGTTTCACCCGAGTTGGGCCATGGTGCACAAGTGTTTGTCGGCGCAACTACAGGGCATTCCCTAGTTGGCCAGTCCGCTGTGGCGCAGCAATGCATCCGATGTGGGCGGGCGACCCCGAAAACCGACGAAGGCGTCCATCGCATCGCGCGTGCCGCCCACCTCGAGCACGTTCTCCAGCCAGCGCTGTCCCGTGGGTACGTTCAGCACCCCTTCTTCCTCGAAGGCCGAGTAGGCATCCGCGGAGAGCACCTCGGCCCACTTATAACTGTAGTAGCCGGCGGCGTAGCCGCCCGCGAAGATGTGCGAGAAGCTGCAGGGGAAGCGGTTGAATGCCGGCACAGGCACCACCGAGACGGCCTCGCGCACCGCCGTCAGCGTGTGCGCGATGCAGCGCCCCTCATCGCCCTCCGCTGGAGGGGCCAGCGAGTGCAGGCGTATGTCGAACAGGGCGAACTCCAGCTGGCGGAGCATCGCCATGCCAGCGTTGAAGGTGCGAGAGGCAATCAGGCGGTCGAGCAGCGCTTCGGTGAGGGGCTCGCCGGTATCGACGTGCCCGCTGATCATGCCGATCACTTCCCGATCCCACACGAAGTTCTCGAGGAACTGACTCGGCAGCTCCACCGCATCCCACGGCACCCCGTTGATGCCCGAGTGGCTCGGGTAGGCGACGCGCGTCATCATGTGATGCAGCGAATGGCCGAACTCGTGGAAGAGGGTGAGCACCTCATTGTGCGAGAGCTGTGCCGGGCGGTCGCCGTTGGGCGGGGTGAAGTTGCACACCAGGTAAGCGACGGGAAGCTCGGTGCGGCCCTGGAGCTCGGCACGGACCACGCAGGTGTCCATCCATGCGCCGCTGCGTTTGTCCGGGCGCACGAAGAGATCGACGTAGAAGCCGCCGCGCGCCTTGCCATCGGCATCCTCGAGCACGTAGTAGCGGGCATCATCGTGCCAGCAACGAACGCTCTGGTCGTGGCGAATGCGAATATCGAACAGCTTGGCGACCAGGTCGAACATGCCCTGCACCACCTTCTCCAGCGGGAAGTAGGGCCGCAACATCTCGTCGCTGATATCGAACCGTTGACGACGCACCTGTTCCGCCACCCAGGCGACATCCCAGGCTTGCAGCGGTTGGCCGGCGTGCCCGACCAGCGACCGGAACTCGCTGCGCCCGGCGGGCAGGCTGCGGGCGGCGAGGTCTTCGAGGAAGTCGATGACCTGGTCAACCGTATCGGCCATCTTGGTGGCCAGGGAGTAGTCGGCGAAGGTGTCGAAGCCGGTGATCGAGGCGATCTCGCTACGAAGGCGCAGGATCTTGCCCATCAGCGGGGTGTTGTCCCACTGATTTGCGTGCGGCCCCTGGTCTGAGGCGCGGGTGGACCACGCTTCGTAGAAGAGCTTGCGCAGGCCTTCGCTGTTGGCGTGTTTGACGATGGTTTGGTACGTGGGCAGGTCGAGCACGAAGCGCCACCCCGGACCATCGCCCGCCGCGGCGGCCTGGGCGGCGGCGCGTGTGATCGCGTGATCCGGCAAACCGTCGAGCTCCTGCTTGTCGGTGACCACGTGATAGAACGCGTTGGTGGCATCCAGCACGTTCTCTTCGAAGCGTGACTGGGCGGCCGTGAGATCGCGCATGAGATCGCTGAAGCGCGCCTTGCTCTCGGCGGGAAGGTCCACGCCACTCAGGCGGAAATCCCGCACGGCATCCGCCACCAAGCGTTTTTGATCGCTGCCCAGCACGCCGCCCTCGGCGGTATCACGCTCCAGCACTTCCTTGTAGAGGGTGCAGAGGGTCTCGTTCTGCTGCAGCTCCGTCTCGTAGGCCGTGAGCTTGGCGAGGCAGGCGTTGTAGGCCTCGCGCATCGCGGGCGTGTTCATCACCGCGTTGAGGTGACTCACCGGCGACCACACGCGGCTGAGCTCTTGCCGTGCTCGCTCGAGGGGCACGACCACGCGGGCGAACAGCGCACTCGCATCGTCGCCCGTGGCGTCCGTCGCCTGCAGTTCAGCGATCAGCGAACGGTTGCGTTGGAGTTGGTGATCCACGGCCGGAATCGCGTGCTCCGCCCCAATGCGCTGAAAGTCGGGCAGGGTGTCGATCTGCAGCAGCGGGTTGGTCTGGGGAGAGGTGGTCATGCTCTGCGCCTATCGTTGTGATCACGCGCGCACGCGGGGATGGGTGTAGGCTGATGCGCCTTCGTTAAGCCCGGCCTAACCCACGCAGTGTAGCGCGCCACCTTCGGCTTCGCGCCCAGGGGTCGGCAAATCATTCTCGGAGAACGAATTCATGACGGCGGAAACATATGATCTGATCGTGGTCGGCGGCGGCAGCGGGGGGCTCGCGTGCGCCCAGCGCGCGGCGCGTCGGGGCGCGCGTGTCGTGGCCATCGAAGGCGGACGCCTCGGCGGCACCTGCGTCAACGTGGGCTGCGTCCCGAAAAAGGTCATGTGGCATGCGTCAGATCTCGCGCATCAAATCCACGAGTCTGCCGGCTACGGGTTTTCCGTCGAAGGCTTCAGCCACGATTGGCCGACGCTGAAGTCCGGCCGCGACGCCTACGTGGCGCGTCTGAACGATATCTACGCCAACAACCTGACGAAGCTCGACATCGAAACCGTCAACGGCTGGGGGCATCTGGTCGACGCGCGCACGGTGGAGGCGGCGGGGCGGCGTTTCACGGCGCCGCACATCGTGCTCGCCACAGGTGGTCGCCCCCGCGTACCCACCATCCCGGGAGCCGACTTGGGGATCACGTCGGACGGGTTCTTCGAACTGGCCGAACGCCCGCAACGGGTGGTGGTGGCCGGCTCAGGCTACATCGCCGTCGAACTCGCCGGTGTGCTGGCCGGGCTCGGCAGCCAGGTGAGTCTGATGGTGCGCTACGACGGTGTCCTGCGCGAGTTCGATCCGCTGATTCGCGAGCATCTGGCGGACGAACTGCGTCGTGCGGGCGTCGAGCTGTGTACCCACAGCGCCATTCAGCGGGTGGCCGAAGACGCGCAGGGTAAGCGGACGATCACCGTGGCCGATGGCAGCCAGGTGGAGGGGATCGATTGCCTGCTGTGGGCGATCGGCCGCGAACCGCTGGTGGAGGGCCTCGGCCTGGAGGCGGCCGGCGTGGAGACGGGCGAAGCGGGGGTGATCCTCACCGACGCCTATCAGAACACCAACGTCGAAGGCATCTACGCCATCGGCGATGTCAGCGGCCGCGTGGAGCTCACGCCGGTGGCAATCGCCGCAGGCCGTCGTCTGGCGGACCGGATCTTCGGCGCCATGCCGGAGCGCAAGCTCGACTACGAGAACATCGCCACCGTGGTCTTCTCCCACCCGCCGATCGGCACCGTGGGCCTGACCGAGGTGGAGGCTCACGCCCGCTGCGGCGAGGAGAACGTCAAGGTTTACAAGGCCGTATTCACGCCCATGTTCAACCACCTGACGGAGACCAAGCCGAAGACGGCGATGAAGCTGGTCACGGTGGGTGAGCAGGAGAAAGTGGTCGGCGTGCACGTGATCGGCCCCGGCGCAGACGAGATGATGCAGGGGTTTGCCGTGGCGGTGCGCATGGGCGCGACCAAGAAGGACTTCGACGACACGGTGGCCATCCACCCGACGGCGTCCGAGGAGCTGGTCACGATGACCTGAGGCGTCGGGGCGGGCAGGCAGCCCGGTCGGGACGAGGCGCGGGTTCTAACGAAGCGAACCCGCGCTCGGGGAGTCGGTAAGGCTCAGCCGCCCTGGTACTGGATCACCAGGTCGGTGACCAGGAAGTCGTCGAGGTTGCCTTCGGTCTCGCCGGTGCGAGTGCGGCTCTCGATGCTGATCGTGTTGGTGCCGTCCTTGACCAGGCCGGCGGGCAGAATCACCAGCTGGGTCTTCCACTCGCGCTCGACGCTGCGCGCGATGGCACGCTCGACCACCTGGCCGTTGATGGCGAGGACGTTGGTGCGGAAGTTCACGTTGAAGCTGCGGAACATCAGCAGCGCCTGCGCGCCCGCATCGATACCACTCACCTCGAACTCGGTGCTGTGGGCGTTGCCCACGAAGGTGGCGGTGGGATCTTCCTTCTCGAACATCCCCTCGTGATCGCCGAAGTGATGGCTCGCCGTCGTGATCACGGTGAATGAACTGGACATCTGGGCTGTCTCCTTGTCGGCCGGATTCGCGTGTTTTTCCCGTTGCGCTGCACCCGCGCACGGGCAGCGGACTGCTGTCGGCGCCCCGCGTCGGGATGCTCGATCCTGCAATGTACCATCAGCGGCGGTGCCCTTGCCCACCCGTCGTGCGGCGGCAGTTTCCGGTCATTGCACTTCCGCCCGCTAGCGCTACACTCGCTTACTGGATATTTGCACAGGACTCGAGCGTCGTCTCGTCATGGCACTGGAGCGCTTTCATCCGGCGGTCGCCACCTGGTTCGAGCGTGCGCTCGGGCCCCCCACGCAGGTGCAGGCGCAAGCCTGGGAGGCCTTGAGCTGCGCGGAGCGTCGCCATCTCCTGGTGGCGGCGCCCACCGGGTCGGGCAAGACCTTGGCGGCCTTTTTGAGCGCCATCGACGCTCTCCTGCGCGAATCGCTGGCCTTGGGCCTGCCGGACGAGTGCCGAGTGCTCTACGTCTCGCCGCTCAAGGCCCTCTCCAACGACGTGCGCAAGAACCTGCAGCACCCGCTCACGGGGATCGACGAGCAACTCGCTGCCGAGCTGGCGGGCGGGGTCGGCATTCGCACCGCCGTGCGCACGGGGGACACGCCGCAAGCGGATCGCCAGCGCATGAGCCGCCAGCCGCCGCACATCCTGGTTACCACGCCCGAGTCCCTGTACCTCCTGCTCACGGCCGAGGCGGGGCGTCGCCTGTTGAGACCGGTGCGGACGGTGATCGTCGACGAAATCCACTCCCTGGTGCCGAACAAGCGTGGCGCCCACCTGGCGGTGAGCCTCGAACGGCTGGCGCGGATCACGGCGCAGCCGTTCACGCGCATCGGCCTGTCCGCCACCCAGAAGCCGATCGACGAGGTCGCGCGCTATCTGGTGGGGGATCGCGACGAGCCCTGCACCATCGTCGATGCCGGCCACTCCCGGGCGATGGATCTCGGCCTCGAGCTGCCGCCGTCGCCGCTCGCCACCATCATGGCCAACGAGGTGTTCGAGGAGGTCTACGACCGCCTCGCCGAACTCATCGACGCCCATCGCACCACCCTCATCTTCGTCAACACTCGCCGCCTGTGTGAGCAAGCTGCACGACACCTTGCGGATCGCTTAGGCGAAGAGGCGGTCACGTCCCATCACGGCAGCCTGGCGCGAGTGCAGCGCCTCGCCGCGGAGCAGCGCCTGAAGGCCGGCGAACTCAAGGCCCTCGTCGCCACCGCGTCCCTGGAGCTCGGCATCGATGTGGGTGAGGTGGATCTGGTCTGCCAGCTCGGCTCGCCCCGGCGCATCGCCACCTTCCTGCAACGCGTGGGGCGTTCCGGCCACGCCGTGCGCGCGACGCCGAAGGGTCGCCTGTTTCCGCTCTCCACCGACGAGCTGGTGGAGAGCGTCGCCCTGCTCAACGCCGTGCGAGCAGGGGAGCTCGATGCGCTCGAACCCCTGGCGCCACCCCTCGATGTGCTCGCCCAGCAGGTGGTGGCCGAGGTGGCGGCGGGGGATTGCACGGAGGACGAGCTGTACGCGTGCGTGCGCAGCGCCTGGCCCTTCCGCGAGGTACGCCGGGAAGACTTCGACGCGGTGGTGCGCATGCTCGGGCGCGGTTTCGTCACCCGTCGCGGCCGGCGCGGTGCGCACCTGCATCACGATGCAGTGGGCGGTGTCTTGCGCGCGCGGCGCGGGGCGCGCCTCTTCGCCCTCACCAATGGCGGCACCATCCCCGATCAGTTCGACTACGACGTGATGCTGCTGCCGGAGGAGATTCGCATCGGCACCCTGGGCGAGGACTTCGCCTTCGAGAGCGTGCCCGGTGATGTGTTCCAGCTCGGTAACGCATCCTACCGGGTGATCCGCTCCGTCGAGGGCAAGGTCTATGTTGAAGACGCACTCGGCGCGCCGCCTAGTATTCCCTTTTGGTTCGGTGAGGCGCCCGCCCGTAGCGCCGAGCTATCGCAGTACGTAGGTGAGCTGCGCGCCCAGGTCGAGCAGTGGTTGTTGGCCGGTGGGGAGGCGGCGGCGGTAGAGCAGGCGAGCGCCAGCTGGGCCCTGGAGCCCTCGCCCGCGCAGCAGCTCATCGAATTCCTCGCCGGCACGCACGCGGCGCTCGGTGCCCTGCCGACGCCGAAGCGCCTGGTGTTGGAGCGTTTCTTCGATGATTCCGGCGACATGCACCTGGTCTTGCACACGGGGCTGGGCGCGCGTCTCAACCGCGCCTGGGGCCTCGCCCTGCGCAAGCGCTTTTGCCGCAAGTTCAATTTCGAACTGCAGGCTGCCGCGCTGGAGGAATCGCTGGTGCTGTCCTTGGGGCCAACGCACAGCTTCGGCCTCGACGAGGTGGTGCGCTACGTGCACCCCGACGAGGCGCGCCGGGTGCTGGTGCAAGCCCTGCTGGATGCGCCGATGTTTCCGGCGCGCTGGCGCTGGTGTGCCACCACGGCCCTGGCCATCCGCCGCACCAGCAACGGACGACGGGTGCCCGCCCAGGTGCAGCGTAACGAGGCGGAAGACCTGATCGCTCTCGTGTTCCCCGACCAACTCGCCTGCCTGGAGAACCTCTCCGGTCCCCGCGATGTGCCCAATCATCCGCTGGTGACCCAGGCCGTCGACGACTGCCTGCACGAGCACATGGACATCACCCGCTTGGAGGGCGTGCTGCGCGAGGTGTTCGACGGCGAATTCGAGATCGTCGCCCGCGACACCCCGGTGCCCTCGCCCATGGCCCAAGCGGTGGTGGCGGCCCGGCCCTACGCCTTCCTCGACGACGCCCCGGCGGAGGAGCGGCGTACGCGCGCGGTCTCGGCGCGGCCCCGTGGGGTCGGGGCCAACGCGGTGCCGCCGCAGCTGGACGCCACCATCGTGGCCCGCGTGGCCAGCGAGCGGGCCCCACGTCTGCGCGACGCCGAAGAGTTGCACGATGCCTTGCTGGTGCACGCCTACCTGACGCCGACGGACGCCGCCGTCCGCGAGAGCCCGGGCCACGCGATGCGTATCGACCACTGGCTGGGCGAACTCATGGCGGCGGGTCGTGCCACCTGCTTCACCCCGCCTCGCGGTCGGCCCCTGTGGGTGGCGGCGGAGCGCCTGGGAGAATTCGAAGCGGTGTTCCCCGAGGGGCGCGCCGAGCCTGCCATCGACGCCCTGCCGCTGCTCGACGATGACCTGGCCGAACCGGAGCGGGCCCTGCGGGAGATCGTGCGAGGTCGTTTGGAACTGGCGGGGCCGATCTCCGCCGGTGAGCTAGCGGAAACCTTAGGACTCACGGTGGAAGCGATCGCCTCGCCCCTGCTGGCCCTCGAGGGTGAAGGGTTCGTGATCCGCGGCCATTTCCCGCCGGAGCCGGGCGAACGGTGGTGCGAGCGTCGCGCCCTCGCCCGCATGCAACGCGAGTGTTCGCGCGCCCAGCGCGCGCGGGTGGAACCGGCGTCGCCGGCGGAGTTCATGCGTTTTCTGATGGGCTGGCATGGGCTCACTGGTGTGCAGGGAGCTGGCAGCGTCGGGGCGAGCGCCGATGGCGTGGCCGCCGTGCTGACCCGCCTCGAGGGCTACGCGGCGCCAGCCGGTGCCCTGGAGCCCCGTTTGCTGGTCGATCGCGTCCGCGCCTACCAACCGGAGCTTCTCGACCAGCTGTGCGCGGCTGGCCGTTACACCTGGCTGCGGCCTCCGCGGGCAGCTGGCGAGACCCCTCGCCGCCCCGTTCGCCATACGGCCATCGCCCTGGTGGCACGCAAGCACCTGCGCGCATGGCGCCTGTTCGCCGCCGAGCCGGAAGCCTTGCCGACCGGCGATGAGGAGGCCTCGGTGGCCGTGCGCGCGGTGCACGCGGCCCTGCGTTGCGAGGGTGCGCTGTTCTTCGACGATCTGGTCGAAGCCACCGAGCTTCCTGCCTACAAGGTTCACCGCTCCCTGGCCCGCCTGGTCGCAGGGGGGCTCGTGAGTTCCGACACCTTCGCCGGCCTGCGCGCGCTGTTGCGACCGATGACGCGACCCACCGAGGCGCGCGGGCGCCGGCAGGGCGTATCGCGCCAGGCAGGCCGCACGCAGCGCGCCCTCGTGGAGGCGGGGCGCTGGTCTTTGCTGCGCTCGCCCGAGCTCGCCGTCGAGGTGAGCACCCAGGATGTACGAGCGGCCGCGCGCGCCCGCGAGCAGCGCGAAGAAGCGGTGGAAACGGTGGCCTGGGCGCTGCTGCATCGCTATGGGGTGATCAGCCGCTGCTTGCTCGCCCGCGAACGGATGGTGCCTTCCTGGCGTGAGCTGATGCGGGTGTACTGGCGGCTGGAGGCGGCCGGTCAGGTGCACGGGGGGCGCTTCGTCAGTGCCCTCAGCGGTGAACAATTCGCTCTGCCGGAGGCGGCGACGGCGCTGCGCGAGGCGCGCCGGTCAGCGGCGGTCGCGGGCGTGCGAGTGGCCACCGCGGATCCGCTGAATCTGCACGGGGTGGTGTTGCCGGGGCCGCGGGTGCCGAGTCGTGTGGGGCATGAAGTGTCGGTGATCGATGCGCCGCCGCCTGACCTGCCCGTCGTCGAGGCGCCCGCGCCGACCAACGACTCCGCGTTGGTCGCTCACTAGTTCCCGGGGCTGCGGAGGGTTTTCGCCTGTGTCCGACTCGTGTGCGATCCTGAGCGCTTTGCGCGCCGCGCCGGAGACCGATATCTGATGCGAGCATTGATGCTCGAAGCGAGGAGTCTTTCCCTGCGCGACGTGCCGAGTCCCACGCGCGCCGATGATGATGGCGAGGTGGTGGTCGACGTCGCGCTCGCAGGAATCTGCGGCACGGACCTCGAACTCCTGCGCGGCTACCTGCCGTTCTCGGGTGTTCCGGGGCACGAGTTCGTCGGCCGCGTGGCGGATAGCGGATCGAGTCGCTTTCCTCGCGGCGCCCTCGTGGTGTGTGAGATCAACGTGGGCTGCGGTCGCTGCGAGTTTTGCGCCCGCGGACTGAAAAATCACTGCACCGCGCGTCAGGTGATCGGCGTGCGCGAACGCGATGGTGGTTTCGCGGAGTCGATCCGCGTGCCGCGCGCCAACCTGCATCGGGTGCCGGCCAGCGTGAGCGAACGCCAGGCGGTGTTCGCGGAACCCCTGGCCGCGGCCCTGCAAGTCCCCGATCAGGTCGACGTGCTGCCGGGCATGCGCGTGCTGGTGATCGGGGCGGGCCGCCTGGGTCAACTCGCGGCGCGGGTGCTCGCCTTGCACGCGGTGGATCTGCAGGTGGTGGCGCGTCGTGAGCGCCATCGCGAACTGTTGGCGCAGGTGGGCGTCGCGAGCATCGGCGAAGACGAGGTGGACGAGGCCAGCGCTGACCTCGTGGTCGATACCAGCGGCCACCCATCGGGCCTCGCCCTCGCCATGCGGGCGATCAGGGCGCGCGGCACGCTCGTGGTGAAGAGCACCTTTGCCGGCGATCTACCGTTGGACCCGAAGCGATTGGTGGTCGACGAGCTCACGGTGGTCGGCTCGCGCTGCGGACCTTTCCAGCAGGCGCTGGAAGCCATCGCCACCGGCCAGATCGACCCCACGCCGCTGCTCGACGGCGTGTTCCCCCTGGAGCGCTTCGAGGAGGCCTTCGCCGCCGCTCAGCGGCCAGGCGCCCTCAAGGTGTTGCTCGACCCGAGGTCTCGCGCCGCGGACGGTGGGCCGTGAGCGTCGAGGTCTGCGTCACGGCTGCCGCTGCCGCTCGCCTCGACACCGCGGGACGATGGCTGGCGGCGCGCGAGGCGAGCGAGCCGCTGCTCATCGTCGGCCCCACGGTGCAGGCGGCTAACGAAATCGTCTACCAACATCTCGGGCCCAGCCAAGGCGTATTCGGTTGGCATCGCCTGACCCTCAATCAGCTCGCCTCTCAGCTGGCGTTGCCGGCGTTGATCATGCGCGACAACCGCGTGCCGGTGGGGCCCCTCGGCACCCAGGCGGCGATCGCTCGCGCGATTCAGCAGGTGCGCGAGGCGAACGAGCTCGGGCGCTACGCCGAGGTAGCGACGACTCCCGGATTCGCCCGCGCGGTGGATCGCACGCTCGCCGAGCTGCGTATGGCGGACGTGTCGTCCGAGCGCCTGCGGCGCATCGATCCCGCCCTGGCGGCGATCGCCGATGCCCTGGCCCAAGTGCTCGCCGAGGCGGGGCTCACCGATCGCACCACCGTGCTGCAAGCGGCCTGCGAACTCGTGGAGGCGGACTCGGAGGCGGGGCAGATGCCCCTGCTGGGCCTGCCGACGCTGCTGCTGGACCCGGAGCTGAGCTCCCCGCTGGAGTGTCGTTTGCTGCGGGCCCTGCTGCGTCTGGCCAAACCTGCACTGGTCACGCTACCGACCGCCCTGGAGGGCGCCAACGACGCCCTGGGAGAGGCCTCCCTCGCAAGCTTGCGACCCCGTCAGGTGGGAGGTGCAGCCGGTACGGACCCGGCGCTGTCCGCCGAGCAGCGCCTGTTGGAGCGCTTGCAGACGGGCTTGTTCGGCGCGGTGGACTCCACGGATCAGGAGATGCCGTCTGCCCCTAGCGAGTCGGCGGAAGCGCCTGAGCACCCCTTCACGCTAGATCTCTTCTCCACTCCCTCCGGAGTGGAGGAGACGCCCGCACCTAGCGCAAGCCTTAGCGTGTTCTCTGCGCCGGGCGAGAGTCGCGAGTGCGTGGAGATCGTACGCGCGATCCGCGACGCGGCGCGCGAGGGCGTGCCCTTCGATCGCATGGCGGTGCTCCTGCGAGCGCCCGAACAGTACCGTCCTCACCTGGAGGAAGCGTTTACGCGAGCGGGCATTCCCGCATGCTTCGCGCGCGGCGCCGTACGCCCGGATCCCGCAGGTCGCGCGTTCCTCACCCTCTTGCATTGCCGCGACGAGAGCTACTCGGCGCATCGCTTCGCCGAGTACCTGTCCTTGGGCGAGGTGCCCGCGGCTGCGGCTGCGGCGGCCCCGTCAGCGCAAGCCCCCGCCGGCGAGTGGATCGCCCCGGACCCGGAGCTTGCCCCCATCCTTGGCTTCGCGGAGGAAGACCAGGCTGACGCCTTGCGCGGCGATGGTCCCCTCGGCGAGCCGACGCCAACCCGCGCCGACGAGGCGGTGCAGCTCGGGAGCTTGCGGGCGCCGCGACGCTGGGAGCAGCTGCTGCACGAGGCCGCGGTGATCGGCGGCCAGGCGCG